>PWFM01000188.1 GCA_003553895.1 Syntrophomonadaceae bacterium
CCCCGGCCGGGGTCAGGAAGATCGAGGTCACCACTACCGAGGAGATGTTCGAAGCTGTTTTTGAACATTACCGGGATTGCCGCCTGGTGATCAAGGCGGCGGCGGTTTCCGATTACCGGCCCATGGAGGTTTCCCGGCAGAAGGTGAAAAAAACCAGCGAATTGTCCACTATTGAGCTGGCCAGAAACCGGGACATCCTGATGGAGCTGGGAAAAGAGAAAGGAGATCGGATCCTGGTCGGGTTTGCCGCTGAAACAGAAGATATTTATGAAAATGCCCGGCAGAAACTGGCCCGGAAAAACCTGGATCTGATCATTGTCAACAACCTGAAAGAGCCGGGCGCCGGTTTTGCCGTTCCCACCAACCGGGTTTCCCTGATAGATCGCAGCGGGGAGGTAGAAAACCTGCCCCTGATGGAAAAAGAAGAACTGGCCCACCATATCCTCGACCGCATCGCCGGTCTGCTATAAGGTTAATTCCAATAGCCGCGGGGTGATCAGGATTTCGATGGCGGCAGCGGCGATTAAGAGCAATACTGTAAGCGGCAAAATGGAGATGGCCTCTTTCCAGATATAGCGGAAGCTCTGGATCCGGGTTTTGCCCGGCAGGGGAGAGGCAACGCAGTGAAAGCCGAACTTCAAACCGAGGGCGGCGCATAAGAAAAAGGCAAACAGTTCAAAGATGCCGTGGGGCAGCAGGCCGAAGGCGATCACCTGGAGCAGTGAGCCCCCTTCACCGGCGGAAAAAGAAAGCAGGGTTCCCACCATTGCCCCGTTAACGCCGAGGGTGATCAGCGGCGAAACGCCGGCCAGGAAACCGAGCAGCAGCATCTGGGCCATCGAAAAAAAATTGTTCATGAAAATGAGGGCGATCCCCACCGGGGGAGCAGAATCCAGGATCAGCGAGAACAGGCCTTCCAGCGCTTGCAGCTGTTCATCTAAAGCCGGTTCGGCGGCCGATTCGCCAAAAGCGGGCGCGAAATAAAAGAAGATGGAACAGCCAAAAAATATAGCGGCAGCCATGTAGATCCAGCTGCGGTTTTCCCTGATTACCTGTCCGGCCGGAAAGAAAATACGGAACACGGGCAAAACCTCTTTCTTAAAGCTTGCTTAATAATATCAAATTAATGGACAGGGGTAAATAGATGCCTCTTTACGCAGAAGTAATAATTGACCTGGTCAGCAATGCAGTTGACCGGCCTTTTCATTACCATATCCCCTCAGAAATGCAGGATAAAATCAAACCCGGCATGCGGGTGGAAGTGCCTTTCTCCAACCGCCGCTGCCAGGGCTATGTGCTGCGCCTGCCCGGGAAAAGCGCCGTCGATTCCCTCAAAGATATCGCAGCCATTATTGATCCTGAACCGCTTTTAACGGCGGAGCAGCTGGCCCTCAGCCACTGGCTTTCAATGCGCTTCTACTGCCGCCTGATCGATGCCCTCCATGCCATGATCCCGGCTTCTTTTCGTAAGGGCAAAAGGCCGGGTGAAATCAAGGTTATTGAGCCGACCGACCTTGCTGATGGGGCCGCATTAAAAAGGGCTCCGGCTCAAGAAAAAACCCTGGATCTTCTCAGACAGAAGGGACCGCTGCCCAGGCAGGAACTGATCCGGCTGGGGGCGAATAGCCACTCCATTCGGAGCCTGGAGCAAAAAGGCCTGGTTCGCGCGGTAACAGCCCGAGCAACTTCCCCCGTTAATGATGGCCTGGAAGATGAGCAGGTTTCCCTGACCAAACCCCACCTGCTGCGGGAAGAACAGGCGATCTGCTTTAACCGGATCAGGGCTGCTTTGGAAGAAGATAAACCTGAAAAAATGCTTTTGCACGGCATTACGGCCAGCGGCAAGACGGAAATATATCTCCAGAGCATTGCCCGCTGCCTGGAACTGGGCCGCAGCGCCATGATCCTGGTTCCTGAAATAGCGCTGACGCCCCAGATGATCGAGCATTTTGCGGGACGTTTTCCGGGGCGGGTTGCCGTCCTGCACAGCAGGTTGAGCGTGGCCGAGAAAAACCGCCAGTGGCAGATGATCCTGGACGGCAGGGCCAGAGTGGTCCTGGGAGCGCGTTCAGCCATCTTTGCTCCCCTGGGCATAATCGGCTTGATTATTATCGACGAAGAACATGAAACCACCTACAAGCAGGAAGAGGCCCCCCGCTATCATGCCCGCGAAGTGGCCTGGTGGCGGGCCCGCTATAACCGGGCCGTCCTTATGCTCGGCAGCGCCACCCCTTCCCTGGAAAGCTACCATGAAGCCCTGGAGGGAAAATCCGTCCTCTTAAGAATGCAGGAACGGGTGACCCCGATCCAGCTTCCCCCCGTAAGCGTGGTCGATATGCGCGAAGAGCTCAAGTCCGGTCACCGTTTTATCTTCAGCCGCCGGCTCCTGGAAGAGCTGAACGGGGTGATCGAGCGTGATGAACAGGCCCTTCTTTTTATTAACCGGCGCGGTTTTGCCGGTTTTGTTCTCTGCCGGGAATGCGGGCACGTGGTCCGCTGTTCCTCCTGCGATGTATCCCTGACCCTGCACCTGGACCGGCAGGTCATGTGCTGCCACTACTGCGCCCATGAGGCCCCGGTGCCCGAAACCTGTCCCGCCTGCCGGGGCACCAAAATCCGTTATTTTAGCGCCGGCACTCAGCGGGTGGAAGAAGAAGTAAAAAAACTCTACCCGGAAACACCCCTGATCCGTATGGATCGCGACACCACCACCGGCCGCCATGCCCATAGCCACTATTACCAGCAGTTTCGGGAACGGAAAGCCAAGATTTTGATCGGCACCCAGATGATCGCCAAGGGGTTTGACTTTCCCGATGTCACCCTGGTCGGGGTGGTCGCCGCTGATACTACCCTTAACCTGCCCGACTTCAGGGCCCCGGAGCGCACCTTCCAGCTGCTGACCCAGGTAGCTGGCCGTACCGCGCGCGGTCCCAGGGGCGGCAGAGTAATTGTCCAGACCTACCATCCCCGCCATCACAGCATTGTCACGGCGGCCGATCACGATTATATATCTTTCTTTGAAAAAGAACTGGAAAATCGGCGTCAGCTGGCCTATCCACCTTTTTCCGAACTGGTCCGGTTTTTATTCAGCGGGCCCGATGAAGAAGCCGTGTTCGAAGCCGCCACCTGGCTGACCGGCCGCCTTGAACCGGCCGCCGGAGAAGCCCAGATCCTCGGCCCCGCCCCCGCCTCGCTTTACCGCATTAAGGAGCAGTACCGGGTCCATACTATTTTAAAAGGCAGGGCCCTGCCCCGCCTGGCCCCGGGCCTTAAAAAAGTGATTCGCGAATATCACCGGCGCAAGGATTCCGGCTCTGTGCGCCTGGCGGTAGATTTTAACCCGCAGGTAGTGCTATAATTATCTTGATTTAGGGAGGGGATATCATGGCCTTGCGAAAAATTTTAAATGACAACCACTCGACCCTGCGCACCAGGGCGCAGGAAGTAAAAAATATAAACAGCGCGGTCTTAAACCTCATTGACGACATGATCGAAACCATGCGAGAAGCCGACGGAGTCGGCCTCGCCGCCAACCAGGTTGGAGTCCCCAAGCGGATCCTGGTCGCTTCCGATTGCCGGGAAGACGGGGGAGTGTATGAACTGATCAATCCGCAGTGCGAAAAAGCGGAAGGGGAAGAGGTAGGAGTGGAAGGCTGCCTCAGCGTTCCCGGCCAATACGGGGAAGTTCCCCGTCATCAGAAAATTATCGTCAGCGCTCTTAACCGCAAGGGAGAAAAAATCCGCCTGGAGCTTGAAGGCCTGCCGGCGCGGATCTTGCTGCATGAAATGGATCACCTGGACGGGGTCCTCTTTGTCGATAAAGCGGTCCGCATGCTTGATCCCGAGGAACTCAAGAGCGATGAAGAAAAAAGCGATGAAGAAAAAAGCGAGGAAAAATCTTGAAACCGCTCAAACTGGTTTTTATGGGAACCCCTGTTTTTGCCCTGCCCTCCCTGGAAGCTCTCCACCGCTCAGCGCACCGACTTGAAGCGGTGGTGACCCCTCCGGATAAGCCCCGGGGACGCGGCCGCAGGCTCCAGTTGGCCCCGGTCGCGGACTGGGCCCGCAATAACGGGGTGGAAACAGTCCAGCCCGCCAGGATGAGCGATCGCAGCTTTCAGGCCTGGCTAAAAGAAAAAGCCCCCGATCTGGTCGTGACTGTAGCTTACGGAAAGATCCTGCCCCCGGAAATACTGGACTTGCCGGCGCTGGGCTGCATTAACCTGCATGCGTCTTACCTGCCCGCCTACCGCGGTGCGGCGCCGATTCACCGGGCTGTAATGGAGGGGGCCCGCAGCAGCGGCGTAAGCGTGATCAAGATGATCCCGGAGCTTGATGCCGGCGACATTGTCATGCAGGAGCAAGAACCGGTTTCCCTTTCCGATACTGCCGGAACCCTGCACGACCGCCTGGCTGAGAAAGGGGCCGGCCTTCTTGTAAGAGCCATCGATGCCCTCTCCAGGGGAACGGTGGAACCCGTTCCCCAGGATCACGAAAAGGCCACTTATGCCCCGCCCCTGGAGCCTGGTGAAGAGCGCCTGGACTGGAGCCTGACCCCGCTGGAACTCTACAACTGCATCCGTGGTTTAAACCCCTGGCCCGGGGCCTATACCATATATGAAGGTCGGAGGATAAAAGTCTGGCAGGCGCAATGGCCTGGAGATGATGGCGCCGGCGCCAGGAAAGAGGAGCCGGGCACCATCCTCGAAGTGGATGAGAATGCCCTTACCGTTGCCACCGGTGGCGGCGGGACCCTCAAATTGATCGAGCTGCAGCCGGCCGGGAAAAAGCCGATGGATGCCGGCTCATTTTGCTGCGGTTACCGCATTGAACCGGGCCGGCGCCTGGACGGGGAGTAGAAGCATTGTCTGAGTCAGGCAGAACGGCTGTTAAAGCACGGGAAGCAGCGCTGAGGGCCCTGGTGCGGGTCGAACAGGACGGGGCCTACTTAAACCTGGCCTTTCCTTCTCTTTTGGAATCTCTTCCCCCTGAAGAAAGAGCCCTGGCCGTCCGCCTGGCCAGGGGAACACTGCAGCGACTCAATACCCTGGACTGGGCCCTGGACCTTTACTGCCGCCGCCCTGCCGGCACCTTAACACCCTGGATACGCAACCTCCTTCGCCTGGGCGCCTACCAGGCCCTCTACATGAAAAATATTCCCGCTTATGCCTCTGTTGATCAGTCCGTCAGGCTGGCCCGCCGTTTTGGGCATCGCGGAGTTGCCGGGCTGGTCAATGCCGTGCTGAGGCGGCTGGCCCGTGAATCGGAGAGGCTGCCCTGGCCCGATCCAGACCGCAGCCCCCTGGAATATATTTCCCTGGTTCACAGCCACCCCCGGTGGCTGGTAGAAAGGGCCGTGGAACGTTTCGGCGCCGATGACGCCGCAAGCTGGTGCCGGGCCAATAACAGTGTGGCGGCCACGACCCTCCGCCCCAACCGGCTGCGGATCACGGCCGCAGAGCTGGCCTCAATTTTGACCGGGGAAGGTTTTGCCGTTAAGGAAAGCCCCGCTATTCCCGGTATCCTGCAGGTTTCGGGCCCTCTTTCGCCGGCTGCTGCCCGCTCTTTTAAAAAAGGGTTATTTACTATCCAGGGCGAAAGTTCGGCCCTGGTTGCCCCCCTTACCGGCGCCCGTGCCGGCGAGACGGTGCTTGATCTCTGCAGCGCTCCCGGAGGGAAAGCCACCCACTTAGCCGAACTAACCGGTGATCGGGGCCGCGTGTTTGCTGTTGATGTGCGCCGCAGCCGCCTTGGCCTGGTCGAAAAAGCCGCCGAACGCCTGGGCCTGAACAGCATTAATACCGTGCTGGCCGATGGCAGGGAGATCGACCGCTGCGGTCTTCCGGCCCCTGCGGCTGTCCTGGTTGATGCGCCCTGTTCGGGTCTGGGCGTAATCAGGAGGCAGCCTGAGATCAAGTGGCGCCGGCGCGAACAGGATCTCGCCTCTTTCCGGGAGCTGCAGGTGGAATTGTTAAAGAGCGCCGCCGGCATCCTTCCCCCGGGAGGGAGGCTGCTTTATTCTGTTTGCAGCACCGAACCTGAAGAAACCGGCCAGGTGGTCGAGGCGTTTGACCGTTCTGCCGGCGGGTTAAAGCTTCAGGAGCTGCAGCCGCTTTTTCCCCGCCCCCTGCAGGACGGCCTTAAGCAGCCTGCCGGAGCGGGGCCTGTATTCATTTTTCCCCATCTTCACGGCCTGGACGGTTTTTTTATGGCTCTGTGGATCAAGAAAAATTAACCGCGCTTCCAGCATGGAGGCAAAGCGGCCCGGCTCTAATGCCTCTGCAGGCCGCCACTCAGGGCTTCCGCCTGTCCGCTGTCTTGCCACCTTTCTGTCAATTTGCTATACTAAACATAATATCAAGACATAAACTACCGGGCAGGGAGGATCTAAATATTGCAGGTCTATAGTTTGAGCAACCGGGGCATGGAACGATCCCGCAATGAAGACAGCTGTTTTGCTGAAGCAAATGCCGATTATGCTTTGCTGGTTGTCGCCGACGGCATGGGCGGGCACCAGGCCGGTAATGTCGCCAGCGCCCTGGCCGTAGAAACCGCGCGGGACTTTTGGTCCGATCTGGCCGGAAACTCTTCCCTTTCTGCCGAAGAGACCCGCCGGGCATTAGAAAAATTAATCCTTGATGCCAACCGGGCCATCATCGCCGAAGCGGCTAAAAACCCCGCCAAAAAGGGGATGGGCACCCCTCTTACAGCCGGTTTTCTCCGCGGAGAACGCCTGGTTATCGCTCATGTGGGAGACAGCAGGGCTTACCGGATCTGCAATGGCAAGATCGAACAGTTGACAAAAGACCATTCCCTGCTGGAACAACTGCTTAATTCCGGACAAATCGAGCCGGAAGAAGCGGAGAACCATCCCCAGCGTCACGTCCTGACCAGGGCCGTTGGTATCGATGACCGGCTTGAAGTGGATATATATGAAAAAGAGATCGAAACGGGGTCGGTGCTGCTTTTCTGTACCGACGGTTTGACAAACCATGTCAATGATCAAGAAATAAAATCGGTGTGCCTGGAACAGCAGGACCCGCAGGCAGTGGCCGAAAGCCTGATTGATCTGGCCAACGACAGAGGTGGGCATGATAACATTACCGTGGTTATAGCCGCCGGTATTGGGGGTCAACATCTTTAATGGTCGGTAAAATACTGGCAGAACGCTATGAACTAATCGAAAAAATTGCCGAAGGGGGCATGGCCCGGGTCTACAGGGGCCGGGACCTGGTTTTAAAACGGACCATAGCGGTTAAAGTCCTCAAGGACCAGACGACCGGCGATGCCGCTTTCGTGCGCCGTTTTGAACGAGAAGCCCAGGCGGCGGCGGCCCTGTCCCACCCTCATATCGTCAATATATATGATGTCGGCGAACAGGACGGCATCTACTTTATGGTTATGGAGTACGTGGAAGGCATTAACCTGAAAGAATATATCAAACAAAAAGGCCGTTTGCCGGTTCACGAAGCCCTCCAGATCGCCAGGCAGATCGCCGAGGCTATCGATCAGGCCCAGGCCGCCGGCATAGTCCATCGCGATATTAAACCCCAGAACATCCTCTTTTCCCGGAGCGGGAAAGTAAAAGTTACCGATTTCGGGATTGCCATCGCCGGTGACGGGGTCACCGTCCCTATTGAAGATGAGATTATCGGTTCCGTGCAGTATATTTCCCCGGAACAGGCCCGGGGTGAAATTGCCTGTAAACAATCCGACCTCTATTCCCTCGGGATTGTCCTCTACGAAATGGTAACCGGCAGGGTGCCTTTCAGCGGCGAAAAACCGGTTTCGATAGCCATGAAGCATATCCAGGAGCAAATTGTCCCGCCCCGCCAGCTGCAGCCCGACCTCCCGGAAACGCTGGAGCGAATTATACTTAAAGCGGTCCAGAAGGATATAGCCGATCGCTACAGCAGCGCCGGAGAATTCCTGGAAGATCTTATTGCTGCAGAAGGAAATAGCGCGTCCGGGGCAGCCCGCAACAGTAACCACAGCCAGGGCGGTTTTGACGACCTTGATGAAGAAGACGATGAAATCCTCAGGCCTGTGGATGACGGTGATCGCCCAAAAGAGCGTTCTTTCCTGGCCAGGAGCTGGCTGACCATGCTCAAGATCCTCCTGTTGATGGTCTTTGTTGGAGGCCTCTTTGGCGGCGCTTACTACATGGTCGACAATTACCTGACCCCGCCGGAAGTGGCCGTCCCCGATGTTCGGGGTATGAGCCAGAGCGATGCGGCCAGGACCATCAGGGAAGAAGGTTTGGTTCCCAACTCGGAAGTGGTCTTTACTTACGATGATGAAATAGCGGTCGGCAGCGTGGTCAAAACCGATCCTCCCGAAGGAAGAGTGGTCCGGGAAAACAGGGAGATCGACCTCTATGTCAGCCAGGGCCCCGAGTATATTATTATTCCCGACCTGACCGGCCGGACGGAAATGGAAGCGCAAATAATCCTGCAAGAGCTGGACCTGGCCATGAGCGTGGTCAGTGAATACAACGAAGAGGTGGAAAAAGGCGAGGTTTTCCGCCAGGTGCCCGGCGAATCCTTCCCCGCTTCGCGCGGCGAAGAAGTTGTCGTCTACGTCAGCCAGGGCCGCGGGCCTTTTGAACTGGCCGACCTGGTCGGTTACTCGGAACAGGGAGCGGTTGATTACCTCAGAAGCCAGGACCTGAACCCCACTATTCGTTATAAATTTGCCGTCGGATCCTCGGGACATGTAATTGAACAAAGGCCGGAACCGGGAGAAGAAGTGGTGCCCGGGCAATCTGTTGATCTGATTGTCGGCGAATAGGGAGGTTGTGTTTGCGCCAGGGAAAAGTGATCAAAGCAGCCGGCGGCTTTTTTACTGTCCGCGACCAGGCGGGCAGTGAATACCTGTGCCGGGCCCGGGGGGCTCTAAAAAAAGGCAAGCGGGCCCTGATTGTTGGCGACGAGGTTATCTTCGAATCGCTCAAAGAGGCGACCGGGGATTCCAGCGGTGAAGGGGTTGTGGAAAAGGTTCTTCCCCGCGCCAACTTCCTGCCCCGTCCTCCCGTGGCCAACGTCGATCAAGTTATCGTGGTCATGTCCCTTAAAAAACCCGACTGTGACTGGCAGATGATCAGCAGGATAGCGGTCATGGCCGAAAAGGAAGGCCTGCCGGTCCTGGTCTGCCTGAACAAAACCGACCTGATCCCCCCTGCGGAAACTGACAAGCTTAATGAACTCATAGATCCTTTCCCTTATCCGGTTATTTATACCAGCGCCCTGAGCGGGGCGGGCACCGCCGAATTAAAATCCCGCCTGGCCGGCTGCTGTTCGGCCCTGGCCGGCCCCTCCGGCGTAGGCAAATCGACCCTTTTGAATTTCATCCAGCCCGGCCTTTCCCTGCAAACCGGGGCGGTAAGCGAAAAAATCGGTCGGGGCAAGCATACCACCCGCCAGGCCGCCCTGCTGCCTCTTGATAACGGCGGATCGGTTGTGGACACCCCCGGTTTTACCCGCCTGGATTTTCAAAACCTGGAGCCGGAGAGTCTGGCCGCCTGCTTTCCGGAACTGGAAGCCCTGCGCGGCCGCTGCGGATTTCGGGATTGCCTGCACCTGGAAGAACCTAACTGTGCCGTTTCCGAGGAACTGGGCCGGACGCTGAACCCGATCCGCTACGAGCACTACAAGTATTTTATGCAAGAATTAAGCCGGTGAAAAAACAGGGGAGGCTAATTGTACATGGCTGCTAAAATGGCACCGTCGCTTCTATCGGCAGATTTCAGCCGTCTCCGGGACGAAGTTAAGCGAATTGAAGAACATGGCGCCGCATGGGTCCATCTCGATATCATGGACGGCCATTTCGTGCCCTCCATTACTATCGGCCCCCCGGTGGTCAAAGCGCTGCGGCCCCAT
This sequence comes from Syntrophomonadaceae bacterium, assembly GCA_003553895.1. GTDB lineage: Bacteria > Bacillota > Dethiobacteria > DTU022 > DTU022 > B1SED10-74M. The sequence continues at coordinate 9,879 of PWFM01000188.1, forward strand.
ACCGCTTTGTTCATGGATGCCCACCTGATGGTCAGCGATGCGGAGAAACAGATCGGCCCCTTCGTGGAAGCGGGGGCGGACCTCTTAACCGTGCAGGCCGAAGCTACCGCCCACCTGGACCGGGTTTTGAGGAAGATAAAAGACCAGGGGATCAAGGCGGGAGTGGCTTTGAACCCGGCTACCCCCCCGGAGGTCCTCGAATATGTCTGGCCTTTGCTGGACCTGGTCCTGGTTATGAGCGTCAACCCCGGCGCCGGCGGCCAGAAATTTATACCGGCAGTTTTGCCCAAGATCAAAGCGGTGGCCGCCCAGATCAAGGCCCGGGGCCTTTCTGTCGAGCTGGAAGTGGATGGCGGGGTCAACAGGGATAATGCCCGGGAAATAATCGAGGCCGGGGCAACGGTCCTCGTAGCCGGTTCAGCTGTATTTAAAGCCGAAAACGGCATGGCCATGATCAGAGAGGTAAGCTCCTACGGTCGCTGATCGCAGCGGTGGCGATAACTGCCGGCTGCGGGCCTGCTTGAAAAAAATTCTGGATGTGTTATAATCCAGATACCGTTAACTTCAGGGTCTGGTGAGAAGGAGCCTGCTCCTTCAATTCCGAACCGGCGGTGATGCTTCCCCGGCAGGGGAACAGAGCCCGCGAGCTGAAAAGCTGACCCGGTGAAAATCCGGGGCCGACAGTATAGTCTGGAAGGGAGAAGTAACGGCACAACAGGAAACCGGTTTGCCGATAAGACCCTGAAGTTAAATAGACTCGGGGTTTATTTTATTTATCAAGGGGTGAGCTTAGTTGGATGTTGACGATCGATTTATGTGGATGGCCCTCGACCTGGCCCGCCAGGGCCGCGGGAGGACCAGCCCCAATCCGCTGGTTGGTACGGTTGTAGTCCAGGATACGGAAGTTGTCGGAACGGGTTATCACCAGGCTGCCGGATCTCCCCATGCTGAAATTGTGGCCCTTAAAAAAGCCGGAGAAAAAGCGAAAGGAGCCACCCTCTATGTGAACATGGAACCCTGTTCACATCATGGTCGCACCGGCCCCTGCGTGGAGGCGATCATTGATGCCGGAATCAGCAGGGTGGTGGCCGCCATGCAGGATCCCAATCCGCTCGTGTCCGGTCGCGGTTTTGCCCGGCTCCGGGAAGCCGGGATCAAGGTTAAGGAAGGGCTCCTGGAAGAGAAGGCCCGCCGCCTGAACGAAGTATTTATAAAATATATTACCACCGGCCTGCCTTTTGTCGGTATCAAGGTGGCCATGAGCCTCGACGGTAAGATCGGGACCGTTTCCGGCGATTCGCACTGGATTACCGGCGAGAAATCGCGCCAGTTTGTGCACCGCCTGCGGGATCAAAGCGATGTGATCATGGTCGGCATCGAAACCGTCCTCAAAGACAACCCCCGCCTGACTACCAGGGTAGAAAGCGGAGAAGGCAAAGATCCCGTCCGGGTTATCGTCGACAGCACCGCCCGCCTGCCTTTTGATGCCAGGGTGGTGGAAAACCCCTCCTCTGCCGGGACGATCCTGGCCGTTACCGAAAAGGCCCCCCCGGAAAAATGCCGGGCCCTGGAGGAAAGGGGTGTGGAAATCATGACCCTGCCGGCGGTGGAAGGGCGGGTCGATGTGACCGGCCTGATGAAAAAATTAGCCGAACGGGATCTGACCACGGCGCTGGTAGAAGGAGGGGGGACTCTCAACTACAGCCTGCTGGAAAACGGGCTTGTCGACAAGCTGTTTGTTTTTATTGCCCCCCTGATTATCGGCGGAGCCGGCAGCCCCACCGCCTTTGCCGGAGCGGGGGTAGCATCGCTTCAAAAAGCCTGGGCCGTTGAAGATATTGAGATGAAACAGTTTGAAAGGGACCTGCTTCTAATCGGCTATACGGCGCCGGCCAACAAACAGGCCGAAAGCAGACCCCGGGAGCAGGTTAACTAACATCTGGAACAGGCTCAGCCGGTCCCGAAATAGGAGCGGCCCGCCTTTTTAGTTCACGGAAGGTGAAGCTTTTGTTTACAGGTTTGATCGAAGAGATGGGTTATATCAGGCGCATCAGCGCCGCGGGAGAAGGAGCCGGGCTGGTAATCGGCGCCGGAAAAGTCCTTTCCGATTTAAAGATCGGGGACAGCATAGCGGTAAATGGCCCCTGCCTGACCGTTACAGCCACCGGCCGGGATAACTTTACGGCCTGGGCCATGCCGGAGACCCTGAAACGCTCAAACTTATCATCTCTCAGCGCCGGTCAGGCGGTTAATTTAGAGCGGGCCCTGGCCCTCGGCGATCGCCTGGGAGGGCATATGGTCAGCGGGCATGTTGATGCCGTGATCACCCTGGCCGGGCGCCGGGAACAGGGCGGGGCCTACATCCTTAGCTTTGACTTGCCCGAAGAGCTGAGCCGCTACGTAATCGCCAAGGGTTCGGTAGCCCTGGACGGGGTCAGCCTGACTGTTATCGATGTGGATGATCACCATTTTACGGTCGGTTTAATCCCCATCACTGCCGCCGAAACCACCCTGGGCGCAAAAGAGGTCGGCTCTCCCGTTAACCTTGAAGTGGACATGATCGGCAAGTACGTAGAAAAAATGCTCGCCCCCCGTTTGCGGGGAGAAAGCGGGCCTGAAGAAAAGATTACCCTCTCTTACCTGGAAGAAAAGGGATATTTTTAGACGGAGACAGGAGTGGAACAACATGACATTTAACACGATTGATGAAGCAATAGAAGATTTGCAAGCAGGGCGGATGGTGGTTGTTGTCGACGACGAAGACCGGGAAAATGAAGGAGACCTGGTCATGGCCGCCTCAAAAGCCACCCCGGAGACGGTCAATTTTATGATCCGTTATGCCCGGGGCCTGGTGTGCGCCCCCCTTACTTCCGAGCGGGTCAAAGAGCTGGATCTCCCGCAGATGGTCAGCCGGAACACCGATCCCCACTGCACGGCCTTTACCGTTTCCGTGGATGCCGGATCCTGCAAAACGGGGATTTCCGCCTTTGAAAGGGCCCAGACCATCAGGGCCCTGATTGACCCGGATACCAAACCGGAAGATTTAGTGCGACCCGGCCATGTATTTCCCCTGGAAGCGAAAGACGGGGGTGTTCTGCGCCGCGCCGGCCACACCGAAGCGGCGGTAGATCTTTCTGTTTTAGCCGGTCTGGGTCCGGCGGGCGTAATCTGTGAAATCATCAATGAAGATGGCACTATGGCCCGCCTGCCCCAGCTAAGCGAGTTTTGCCGGGAACACGGCCTGAAGCTGGTCACTATAGCCGATTTGATCAATTACCGGATCAAGAAAGAAAAGCTGGTCTGGCGGGCGGCGGTGGCCGAAATGCCCACGGCCTACGGCAACTTTAAATTGATTACTTACGAAAACAATATCGATTACCTGGCTCATGTTGCCCTGGTTATGGGCGAAATCGACCCCGGGGAACCGACCCTGGTCCGGGTTCACTCTGAATGCCTGACCGGTGATGTTTTTTCCTCCGTGCGCTGTGATTGCGGCAACCAGCTGGGCCAGGCCATGAAAAAAAGTGCCGAAAGAGAGAAGGGGGTCCTGGTCTACATGCGCCAGGAAGGCCGGGGTATCGGCCTGATCAACAAGATCCGGGCTTACGAGCTGCAGGACAAGGGCAAGGATACCGTAGAGGCCAATGAAGAACTGGGTTTTGGAGCCGACCTCCGCGATTATGGGGTCGGAGCCCAGATCCTGGTCGACCTGGGCCTGAAAAATATTCTGCTTTTGACCAACAACCCCCGCAAGATCAAGGGCCTTGAAGGTTATGGCCTCAATATTGTCGAAAGAATACCTGTTGAAATAGAACCGTGCCAGTACAACTGTACTTACTTGAATACCAAGAAAACCAAGCTCGGCCATTTTTTAAACCTGTAAGCTGCTTTACAGCCATTAACCTGTGGGAGGGAATAACTTGAAAACATACGAAGGTAAACTGATCGCCCGCGACTACCGCTTTGCCATCATTGTCAGCCGCTTTAACGAATTTATCTCGGGCCACCTTTTGAGCGGCGCCCTGGACTGCCTCAAGCGGCATGAAGCCGATGAAGACAAAATTGAAATTATCCGGGTCCCCGGTTCCTTTGAAATACCCCTGGCCGCTCTGAAAACGGCAAAAAGCAAGCGCTACGATGCCGTGATCTGCCTGGGCGCGGTTATCCGCGGGGCCACCCCGCATTTTGACTATGTGGCCTCCGAAGTAAGCAAGGGGATTGCCAGTGTCGGCCTGGAAACGGCCACCCCGGTCATATTCGGAGTGATCACTTCGGACACCCTGGAACAGGCGATCGAACGGGCCGGCAGCAAAGCCGGCAACAAGGGCTGGCAGGCCGCCGCATCAGCCATTGAAATGGCCGATTTGAGCAGCCAGCTCGATTTTTCCAAGTAACCCCTGAAGGAGCCGATCAATTGGCAGATTCCTCCAAAAAGAAGTTTGTAATTATTGATGGAAACAGCCTTCTTTACAGGGCTTTTTATGCCCTGCCCCTGCTGCAAAACCGCCGCGGCGAACATACCAACGCCGTTTACGGTTTTACCACCATGCTTTTAAAGCTGATTGAAGGGGAACAACCCGATTATATTGCCGTTGCTTTCGATCCTCCCAGGCCCACCTTCCGGTCCCGGATCGATCAGTCCTACAAGGCCCAGCGGGAAAAAGCTCCTCCCGAGCTGGGTGAACAGATCCTGCGTACTCACCAGATCCTGGAAGCAATGGCCATCCCGGTCTACGAGATCGACGATTTTGAAGCCGACGACGTCATCGGCACCCTGGCCGATCACGTTACCGCGCAGGGGCATGCCGTTACCGTCGTATCCGGCGACGCCGATCTTCTGCAGATGCTCGGAGACGGGGTTACCGTGCTGATGACCAAAAAAGGGATTACCCGGATGGAACGTTACGATCAAAGGCGCCTCAAAGAAGAGTACGGCCTCGAACCAGGGCAGGTGATCGACTACAAGGCCCTTAAAGGGGACGCTTCTGACAACATCCCCGGTGTGCCCGGGATTGGCGAAAAAACCGCCCGCCGCCTGATTGAGGAATACGAAAACCTGGAGCAGATCTACCAGAACCTTGATCGTCTCAAGAAAAAAACGGCCGAAAACCTCCAGGAATACCGGGATCAGCTCTATACCGGCCGGGAACTGGTTACCCTGCGCCGCGATGTCCCCCTGGAAGTTGACTGGGAACAGTGCCGCTACGGCGACCCCGATTACGAAGCCCTGCTGGCCCTTTTTAACGAACTGGAATTTAAGAGCCTGGTCAACAAATTGAAAACGCATGTTTCAGATCAAAACCGGGATGACGGCGGACAAGAGCCTGCATCAGAAGGGGATGAGATCAAAACCCTGGAAGAGCTGCAAGAAGTTATAAATGACATTCCTGAAGGCGCCACCCCGGCCCTGCTCATTGAAAGGGAACCGGGACGGCCCCTGTGGAAACAGCCGGTTCGAAGCCTGGCCTTAGCTGTAACAGAAAAGAAGGTCTATTACCTCGCCCCCGGAACCCTTGGCCCCGGGGAGCGGGAATTATGGGAAGCCCTGGCTGATTGTGCCGGGCGCGATATTAAATTCCTGGTCCATAATCTAAAGCAGCACTGCCACCTGTTTATGGAACGGGGATTAGATGTGCCCGCCTGCAGCTTTGATACCGAACTGGCCGCCTACCTGTCCGACCCGGCTCGCGGCGGCTACGACCTTACTTCCCTGCTCCAGTTTTACCTGGGCCAGGAACCCCCCGCTGATGACGATAAAAAGGCAGAATACGATTTTAAAAAAGGCGGCCCCGAACTGGCGGCCCGGGCCGGAGCGCTATTCAGGCTGCGTGACTGCCTGCAGGAAGAGCTGGAGGAGCAGGGCCTGGAACCGCTTCTTCGGGAGCTCGAAATGCCCCTGGCTGCGGTCCTGTGCCGGATGGAGCGCCGGGGCATCTCCATCGATGCCGGCTACCTGCGCGACCTGTCGGCAGAAATTCGCAGCCGCCTGGACGAACTGGAAAAGCAGATCTACCGCCTGGCCGGCGAAGAGTTCAATCTTAATTCGCCCCAGCAGCTGTCGAAGATCCTTTTTGATAAACTGCAGCTGCCGGAAATCCGCAAGACCAAGACAGGCCGCTCTACTGACGCCCGGGTTCTCGAAGAACTGGCCCTGCAGCACGAGATAGCGGCCCTGCTTCTGCATTATCGCCAGTTGAGCAAGCTGGAAGGGACCTACCTGTCCGGGTTGATCGACCTGGTGGACGAAAAAGAGGGAAAGCTCTACACCAATTTTAACCAGACTGTTACCGCCACGGGACGGCTGAGCAGCAGCGATCCCAACCTGCAAAACATCCCCGTCCGCCTGGAGGAGGGCAGGCGCATCAGGAAGGCCTTTATCCCTTCGGGCGCCGGATCGATTCTCTTTGCCGCCGATTATTCGCAGGTTGAGCTGCGGATCCTGGCCCACCTTTCCCGCGATCCGATCCTGGTTGAAGCCTTTGAGACCGGTCAGGACATCCACCGCCGCACTGCTGCCGAAGTTAATAATACCGGTCTGGAAGAGGTAACTGCCGTTATGCGGGAAAAAGCCAAGGCAGTCAATTTCGGGATTATTTACGGCTCAAGCGACTACGGCCTGGCCCAGAATCTCAAAATACCCCGCGCGGAAGCCAAGGCCTATATAGACAGCTATTTTGAACGTTACCGGGGAGTTAAAAAATACATGGAAGATATTGTCGAGCAGGCCCGCGAGCAGGGTTATGTGACCACCTTGTTTAACCGCCGCCGCTACCTGCCCGAAATCCGTTCTTCCAATCATAACCTGCGCAGCTTTGCTGAACGAATGGCCCTGAACACGCCGATCCAGGGTTCCGCCGCCGATATTATTAAGCTGGCCATGCTCAAAATTGACCGCATGATCAGGGAAGGCGGTTTCAGCGCGGCTATGCTGCTGCAGATCCACGACGAACTGCTTTTCGAAATCAAGGAAGAAGAGCTGAACTTTTTCGCCCCCATGGTCCGGAGCGAGATGGAACAGGCCTGCTCGCTCTCCGTCCCCCTGCAGGTAGATCTGAAATGGGGTCACAGCTGGGAAGAACTGAAGCAGCTGTAACGATCCTGCCGGAGCCGGAATAGAAATTTGCGGAGCCGGCGCCGCCGGGGGCAGAAGCTGCCAAACCGAAAACAGGAGATTAAATATGCCGGAATTACCTGAAGTGGAGGTTATTCGCCGGGAACTGGAACCGCTGCTTACGGGAAAAGAATTTGCCGTTCCCCACCTTCACATGCCCTCTACGATCGAATATCCTTCGCCGGAGGAATTTACTGCCGCCCTCCGGGGACGCAGGGTGGAAA
>PWFM01000083.1 GCA_003553895.1 Syntrophomonadaceae bacterium
GGCAGAGCCTGTTGAAATTAATCTCTTTAAACTTGCTTAAGGTTAATGAAAACATATCCGGATCCCATGAAGGAGGCATAAAGGGTGGTATGTAAGTTTTGTTGTCAATTAAAACTCCAAGAGCATCACCAACAAAGAAGTCTTTATTTTTCTCATCTAAAATAGCAATATGGTCCTTGCTGTGCCCCGGAACATTAAATATTTTAAGAGCTATATTCCCCAGGTCAACGATATCACCTTCTTCTAGGGGAGCTACCTCAGTTATACTTTCATATAACCCTTTGCCAAAATAATTGTTATAAGCGGCATCTGCCAAAAGCGGTATTGCTTCACGTGATGCCATAACCTCGATCTTTTTGCCCAGCCTGGCTGCTTCCCTGCGAAGGGTTGGTATACCCTGGGCATGATCATAGTGAGCATGGGTAGTAATAATAAGGTCCGGCGGAAAGCAATCGATTGTTTTTAACGCTTTAGTCAAATACTTTGCTTCTTTTCGAGAACCGCTGTCAATAAGGCATTTTCTTTCACCTTCGATAAGATACACTGCTGCTACTTCAGCTACACCGAACAAGCCGGTATCAATAAGCGTGGTTTGCTTATTGATTTTTCGTATCTGCCTTCCACTACCAGGCATAATCTTATCTCCTCACTGGGTAATTTACCGGTTCCTATTATAGCTTATACATAATCCCCTTATTCATCATCACCAATGGTGACAAATATACCGTTAACTGCAACTTCTAAAACTGCACAGGCTCCTTTTGTCACCGAATTTTCTATTTCTGCATCAGCCACCCACCAGGCACATTCATTTTTGTAACAATCGGAAGCATTACCTTGTGAATCAATCCTTAAAGGACATTTCATGATTAAAGACCTCCTTAATTTTCATCATCTAAATCCGTTAATTGAACCCGAAAAGGCCAAACTTGTGCCGGGTAGCTTTCAGCGATCGTCCCGTCATAAAAAATGACCACCCTATCACCAACCTCAACAGCAGTTATATCTACTTCATTACCCTCCGGATCTTCAATGATTGCCTCCCCTATATGAGCAGTAATTCTATCTGCACTGCTCAGTTCAGCTGAACCTTCAGAAGGCTCAACCAGTAAGCTCGATTGATTTACCTCTAGTACGGAAGCAACAAAGGAGGTTTCTTCCTCCTGATCGGAACATCCTGATAGAGGAAGAGTTATGATTAGAATAAATAAGATTATAAGCTTAGCTTTTTCAATCATCATCAATTCTCCTTTTATCCGCTTTACTTACCGATCTAAGTCAGAAATATATCCGCAGTCCTGTTCAGCTGTTTCTGTTTTGGAAACAGCTGAAAGGAGCTATGTTTTGTAGACATCTTTTCGGTGAGCAATTTTGACTACCCATATCGTTAGTTCATGATCCTGGATGGAATAAAGAATTCGATAATGCCCCTGACGGATACGGTAGCGCTCTGAACCGGTTAATTTTTCACATCCCGGTGGCCTTGGATTATCAGCAAGTGCAGATATACACGCAATAATCTTTTTTAAGTCTTTTTTAGCAATCTCGCTTAAGTCTTTTTCAACCGACTTTTTGAAAAAGACCTTAAAGGCGCCCATTGTTTTTCAACTTTCTAATCATAGCATCATAGCTAACCAGGTCTTCATTTGCTCTTTCTGCAAATGCTTCACTATCTTCAACATCTTCTATTATAGATTGCTTAACAGCATTATTGATCAGCTCTGACATGGAGCTTGACGTTTCAATGGCTTTAAGCTTCAGGGCTTTATGTAAGTCGGGATCTAAATATATAGTAGTTCTTTTGCCTTCTTTTACCATAGGCATAACACCACCTTAATGTATCAACATAATAACGTCTAAATGTTGTAATGGCAATAGTATAATAAAATTACCTAATCACTTGTATATCTAGCTCCTATTGCAGCCTCCTGCCCTGCTTGACAAAACCAAGATAGAGCAATATATTTTGGTTAGAACATCGCCAATAATAGCATTATTGGCTCGACGTCTCTTTCTTTAATAGAAAGAGACGTTTCTATTTTCCCTCTTTTTGTCAATTAATAATAAGCTCTTTAAAAATACTCTTCTTTCTCATCTATACTAATTCGAGTTAAGGCACGGTGTTAACAATATCTTTTGTTATGTATTACTATTACTGTGGCTTGCGAAGCATTAACCACATGGGCAGATCAAGTTTTGGCAAAGTGATTTTTTCCAGCACAGTAAGACCATGCCTTTCATAAAAGACTCCCATGCCCCCGCACTGTGGGGGCATGGGGCCTTTTATAAATTGATCATTTATCCACAAACTATTAATCATCGAGCAAATAGCTTTGCCTTATATAACAGACACCATCGCCCTCTTTAGACAATACATAGCGCCTGACAGGAAATGAGTCGATGTGTTTGTCAATTATCACAGCGCTGATCAGATTCTTGTTACTTATCTCATTGGAATGATCAAATTCAGGAAACATAAAACCGTATTAATGAGGATTATACTATACCTATGCTCACATATTTACTTCTTCCTATTCCAGCTCCAGTGCTTTTGTCTGCCAGACCCACAGGGAATCACCTTCAGCAGTTTTCAGGTAGTGAACCTCACCGCCGGCTACACCCAGTAAAAATAGCTGTTCGTCATCTTCTGCCAGGGTTATCAACCCGTCTTTGAGGGAGTATAGCTTGATAGCAAAGTGATCTTCACGAACGCTGTAGCGATCTTCTTTCTTTTCCCAACCGCTGGCGCTAAATATTACCTGATCATCAGAGATCCACTCAGACTGAGAGATGGTGTAATCGTCCAGGAAATAATCCTGTTCCTTTGTTTCCAAATCAAGAATTGAAGCCCTGGCATCCGTTCCAGCCATGTTCCTTTCTACCCCTAAAACCAGGTTGTGTTCCGGAGAAAGGCTATTTGCCACATATATCTTGCCCTCTTCATCCAATGAGTATTTCCACTCTCGCTCACCGGTTTCCAGATTAATTATAGCCAGTCCATAGTGGTGGCCACCACCCGTACCGATCGCTCCCAGGATTACCATCAGGTTTCTCTGATCCAACCAGTAAAAAGGATAATCTCCTTCCGAGCCCTCAGTTACCTGGCGTATTTCTTTATCATCGAAGTCCCAGATCCATAAGTTCTCTCCTGTTGACCCGTAGCGCGTATAAGCCAATTGCCTTCCTTCAGGATCGGCACTTCGTATGAAGCTGCGGTCATCCCAATCCTCTTCCATAAGGGTTTGACCATCAAGATCGATCAGTTTTACAGAGCTATATTCTTCCCCGTGAACATCTAAAGCCAGGGCCTCGCCCTGGAAAGCCCAATCTAAAAAATCCACCCGGGCATCAAGTCTTTCAAGTGAGATTACATCAGTATCGTATGCAGCTTGACCAAATGTTTTAATTCTTTTCTGTTCACCTTTTAAATCAACCAGGTCAATATGTAACTTTTGGCCTGATTCAACAAATACAATAAACCTGTCACCCCGGGGATGCCAGGCAAAAGTTTGTAAAGTATACTCCTGATCGAAGTAATAAGAGTAAAGCAACTCTTTTTCATGAGGTTCGTATAGCTTAAGTTGCCCCTCGAATGTTCCAAGCATATAGTTTTGATCAGGAGACAAAAGCGGCATCTCTGTTCTATATTGAGGCTTTTCTTTGCTAAAATAAACTTGATCTGATAAGTCTTCTATGCTCTCGTCCGGTTCCTTTTCATCTTCAACAGGCGCCTCCGCAGTTGGTTCTTCTTCAGCAGGCTCCTGCGCTGCGCAACCGCCAATAAGTAATACCATTACCATCCCTATAATCAAGAACAACCCTTTTGCCGGCAAATTCAAGCCAAACATTTTGAGTTCACCTGCCCTCTAAAAAAATAACCACCAAAAAAAACAGCGGCAACTTGTGATAAAATCATAACAACATATATCGGTTTATGTAAATAAACACCTTATTCATCATCACCAGTGCTGACAAATATAGTATTAACTGCAACTTCTAAAACTGCACAGGCTCCTTGTGCTACCGAACCTTTATATTTCTGCATCAGCCACCCACCA
>PWFM01000076.1 GCA_003553895.1 Syntrophomonadaceae bacterium
CCGGTATACCTAGAGCCTGCACCCTCCCTGCTTCTTCCAAAAGTCGGTCTACGGAAAGGCGGCATATGCCGGGCAGGGAATCAATTGGCTCCACCCTGCCGGTGCCGTTAACCACGAAAAAAGGATAAATCAGGTCGGTTGGCAAAAGTACAGTTTCCCTGACCATGCTGCGCAAGGTTTCTGTAGCGCGCAGGCGGCGCGGCCTTATTCTAGGGTTCTCGATCATCTTATTTGCCCTCCCTGCGGTTAAATATTATTGATCGGCCGGCTGTTTTTCTCGTCTGTAGTAATTAATAATTGTCTTAACCAGGCCGCCGATGGTGTACTCTTCTGCTTCCACGGCCACCTTCAGCCCTTTTCCCCTGGCCTTGCCCGCTGTGATTGGGCCGATTGCTGCCAGGGTCACCCCGTCTAAAAGCTTCTCTGCCCCGGGGCCGAGCATGCCGATTAGATTTTCTACGGTGGAAGAGCTGGTGAAAGTGATCATGTCCACTTCCCCTGCTTCAAGCAGCTCTTTTAAAAGGCCGGCATCACCACTTCCCCTTACGGTCCGGTAGCAGCTGATATTGTCCACCAGGGCCCCCAGATCTTGCAGAGCTTCGGCCAGCACCGGGCGGGCTAAATCGGCCCGGGGCAAAAGCACCCTGTCGCCTGCTTTAACCTCGCCTTTGAGCTGCTCCACCACCGCTTCCGCCCTGTACTCGGCGGGCATGTAATCGACCCGCAGCCCTTTTTCAGCCAGGGCTTCCCCGGTCTTCGGGCCGATGGCGCAGATAGCAGCCCCTTTCAGCTGCCTGATATCAAGGTTCAATTCCCTCAGGCGATGGAAAAAGTGCTTAACCCCGTTTTCGCTGGTAAAGATCACCCAGCGGTACTGCCCCATGTTTTCCAGGGCCTTATCAAGAGGCCCGTAATCTTCCGGCGGCTCGATTTTAATGGCCGGGAACTGGAGCGTTTCCGCCCCCAGTTCTTCCAGTTTTTCTGCAAACTCGCTGGCCTGGGCCCGGGCTCGGGATACGACAATACTTTTGCCAAAAAGCGGTTTCTGTTCAATCCACCTTAATGTCCGGCGCAGTTCCACCACCCTGCCTGTTACGATCACCGCCGGAGGCCCGAAATCATCTTCCTCCGCCTTCAGGGCGATGTCTTCCAGGGTGCCGGTGAGGGTCTTTTGTCCGGCCCGGGTTCCCTGCCTGATCAAAGCTACCGGGGTGGAAGGCGCAAGCCCCTCCTCCATCAGCCGTCCCGTAATCAGGCCCAGGTTGCCCATGCCCATCAGGATGACATTGGTCCCCGCTCTCCCGGCCAGGGCTGCCCAGTCCAGGTCGGAACCCTCCTTTTCCGGGTCCTCGTGGCCGGTAATCACCGTAAAACCGGAAGCAAGACCCCGGTGGGTGACGGGGATACCGGCATAAGCGGGAACGGCTACAGCGGATGTGATGCCGGGGACAATTTCAAAACCGATGCCCCTTTCAGCCAAAAAGGCCGCTTCTTCGCCGCCGCGCCCGAACACGAAAGGGTCGCCGCCCTTCAGGCGGGCCACCTGCAGCCCGGCTTCCGCTTTTTCAACCAAAAGGGCGTTGATCTCATCCTGCTTCAGGGTGTGCCGGTCCGGTTTTTTGCCAACATAGATCAGCTCCGCTTCTTCCTTCGCATACTGCAGCAGGCGGGGGGAAACCAGGCGGTCGTAAACCACCACGTCCGCTTTCCCGATACACTGCAGGCCCTTTAAGGTAATCAAAGCCGGATCGCCCGGGCCGGCCCCGATTAAATAAACCGGGCCGCTTTTCGTGTTGCTGTTTTCAGTCATCTGTCCTGTCAATATATTCACACTCCTGCCTGATCTGCTCCAGGATACTGCCGCAGCCGTCCTGCAGCAGTTCTTCCGCCAGGGCCGTGCCCAGCGCTTCCGCATCTTCCGGAGTCCCTTCTTTCTTACCTTTGAACATTAATTTACCGTCAAGGGAGGCCACCATGCCCTGCAAACACAGGCTCCCGTTTCTATTTGCAGCCAGGGCGCCGATCGGCACCTGGCAGCCGCCTTCCAGGCGGCGCAGGAAGGCCCGCTCGGCCTCCACCGCCGTCCCGGTGCGGGAGCAGTGCAGGGCTTTCACCAGCGCTTCTGTATCAGCGTCGCCGGACCTGATTTCCAGACCGATCGCCCCCTGCCCCACCGACGGCAGGCAGATATCTGCGGGAATGATCTCATCGATCAGATCCGACCATCCCATCCGCTTCACCCCGGCGTAGGCGAGGATAATCCCTTCAAAATCACCCCGCTCCAGTTTCTTGAGGCGGGTATCAACGTTGCCCCGCACCGAACAGATCTCAAGGGGCGGGTAGCGGTGCAGGAGCTGGGCCCTACGGCGCAGGCTGCTGCTGCCGATCCGGGCTCCCTTTCCAAGGCCGGACAGTTTCCCTCCCCGAATGGTGGAGATAAAGACATCCCAGGGCTCCTCCCGCTCAAGCATCGCCCCGATTTTAAGACCTGGCGGGAGCAGGGGGGGCATATCCTTCATACTGTGCACGGCCAGATCGATTTCCGCCTCCAAAAGCGCCGCTTCCAGCTCCTTGATAAATACGCCCTTGTCGCCTATTTTCTCCAGGGGGATGTCCGTAATCACATCACCCGTGGTCTTGATCTCCTTAAGCGTCACCGCCAGGTCTGTAAAAGAGCGCTCCAGGGCCTCTTTTACCAGCCCGGCCTGCACCAGGGCCAGCCTGCTGCCCCTGGTGCCGATCACAATGTTTTTCAAAACCTTCTCACCACCACTGCCTCCATTTATACCGCCGCTTAGCTTGAATGCTTTTACTTTTCATCATTAGTTATCGAAACTTCCAGGACGGAGCACAGCCCGCCCGCAGCATTTTTGCTCTGCCGTTTCTAAACGCTTTCCTCGATCAAAGCTTCCAGCTTACGCCTGGCCTCTTCAACACCCAGGTCTTTAAATTCCAAGAAAAAATTTTCCCCGGCCAGGTGCTCAAATATCGCCCTTCTTCTACCCGGGTCTTCCACCCGCTCCAGTACCACGGCCCTGGCTTCGCCCAAAAAGCCGGCAAATTCTGCGCAGTTCCCGTCCAGGCTCCCGCTCAGCTCATTACGCAGTCTCCGAGCCAGGGCCGGGCTTTTACCGGCTGTTGATACGGTCAGGGTCAGCGGACCGTTTCTGTATAAAGCGGGGAGGAAAAATGTGCACAATGCAGGGTCGCTGACCGTGTTGACCGGCAAGCCTCTCTTAATGCAGTCTTCAGCGGCCCTGCGGTTTACTTCACTGCAGCCGGTGGCACATATAACCAGGAATTTATCTTTCAGGTAAACCGGCCGGTAAGTGTCGGCCAGGTAGGTAATTTCTTCGTTTTCCAGCATTCTGGAGAGTTCAGGGGAAAGCTCCGGGCTCAGGACGGTAACCGCAGCCCGGTAGGATAGCAAGGTTTTTACCTTGCGTCCGGCGACCTCGCCGCCGCCGATGACCAGGCAGGCCCTGTCTTTTAAATCGATGTGGATGGGACAAAAAGATTCCATCTTCGGGCTCCTTTAATCTTGATCCTGTCTCGTTATATATTTCCAGACCAATTAAAAACTCCGGCCTTCTTGATCAAAAGCCGGAGTCAACATTCATTAAAAAGCGCCTCGTGAATATACCCAGACGCGTTTCGCGACCAGCCCTTTCACTCGAAGGGGAACGTAGCGACACTCAGGCAGGTCTCCTGGCTTACAGTCATCGCCTTCCCCTCCTTCCCAGCTCCTTGCCAGTGGAATCATGGGGTCGGCTCCTGCTTACAGTGACGGGATCGCACCGGACTTGCACCGGTTTCCCTATTCACCCTTTAAGGGCACCTGAATTTATTTATTCAGTTTTTAAAAGCATAACATATCATGCATTTGCTGTCTATATTTTTTAAGCAAAAGTCCGTTAACCGTTTACGAACCGTTTATGCAGACTGCTTGTACCTTACAACTTCTATCTCTATACCAAATCCGGCTGACTTAACATGATCAACAATTTCTTCTACTTTTTGAAAGACATCATCATCTAGATAGTA
>PWFM01000154.1 GCA_003553895.1 Syntrophomonadaceae bacterium
AGCTTCAACAACCCTCTTTTTTACTTCGTCTTCCGTAAGACCCTGGTTCCGGGGAGCAAAAGCAACTTCATCAAAAACGGTTTCAGAAAAAAACTGTTCCTCGGGCATCTGGAAAACCAGCCCGATCCGCCTCCTGAGATAAAGCAGCCCCTTTTTGTTGTCACCAATATTCTTGCCTTCAAAAATAACCCGCCCCGCAGTCGGCTTGAGCAGGCCGTTCAAATGCTGGATCAAGGTGGATTTGCCCGAACCGGAGGGACCGAGGATCAGGTTAAACTCGCCCTGCCGAAAATTGAAAGTAATATCCTGCAGCGCTGTAGTGGAAAAGGGAGTGCCGGGCATATAAGTATGAGTCAGCTGTTCTGTGCCAATAAACATAAGCTGTCCACCAGCTCCCGGTCTTGAAAAATTTTAGGCGGCAGGGAACATCCATCCCGACGCAACAAATCTGCCAGCTCTACCGCTGTTGTCCCCTGTAACCCCAGCCGGTGTAAAAAAGGAAGGTTGGTAAGGATATCTTCGGACTCGCCGTCGGCAACCAGTTTCCCTTTATCTAGAACGGCAACCCTATCGGCCCGGGCAGCCTCTTCAGGAAAATGGGTAACATGGACCACAGCAATGCCCCGGGCCCGGTTAAGCTCATGCACCGTTTTAAGGACATCGCGGCGGGCGGCCGGGTCGAGCATAGCCGTAGGCTCATCCATTAAGATACATTCCGGCTCCATGGCCAGGACCCCGGCAATGGCCACTCTTTGCTTCTCTCCACCCGAAAGGAGGTGCGGAGGCTGCTTGAGAAGTCTTTCCAGGCCCAGAATATGGGCTGTATCCAACACCCTTTTTCTTATTACATCCGGCGGTAAAGCCAGGTTTTCCAGCCCAAAGGCAATATCTTCTTCAACGGTGGTGGCAACAAGTTGGTTGTCCGGATTTTGGAAGATCATCCCACAGGTCCGCCGCACTTCGGGCAGCCTGGCTTCCTCTGCTGTAGAAATGCCCTTTACCATAACCTCTCCGCCGGAAGGAATTAAAAGGGCATTAAAAAGTTTCAGTAATGTAGTTTTTCCGGAACCATTGGGTCCGACCAGGGCCAAATATTCTCCCGGCCTGACTTGCAAATTAATCCCGGACACTGCAGGCGATACTGTTTCCCCTTCGCCTGAATAGCTAAAAGCCGCATTATTCGCTTCTATAATTGTATCAGGTTTAACGGCCATGACTCTTATTAATCGGAGGTGAGCTCCATGATCACCATCTGAGCTCCGTCTCCCCGCCTGGGCCCTTTTTGGATAATCCGGGTGTAACCACCGTCACGCCCTTCCATTTTCGGGCCAATTTTTTCAAAAAGGTTCGTAACCACATCTTCATCCAGCAAATAGGCCAGGGCCTGGCGGCGGGCATGCATATCCCCTCTTTTAGCCAGGGTGATCATCTTTTCGGCCAGCGGCCTGGCGGCTGCCGCCTTGGACGCTGTAGTTTCCATGCTGCCTGTTTTTAGAAATGAGGTCACCAGGCCGCGTAATAGAGCTCTTCTGGGGCCGCTTTTTCGACTCAGCTTCTGGTATGACATTCTTTATTTCCTCCTTGAAAGCTTGCTTAAGCAATTATTCTCCGCTTTTCTGGAAGCCCAAGCCAAGCTCGTCCAGCTTCTGCTCTACCTCTTCCAGCGATTTCTTGCCCAGGTTGCGTACTTTCATCATTTCATCTTCCGGTTTTCGGACCAATTCGCCAACGGTATTGATTCCCGCCCGTTTCAGGCAGTTGTACGAACGAACCGAAAGGTCAAGCTCTTCTATGGTCATTTCCAGGATTCTTTCCAGATCTTCTTCCTTCCGGTCGGAGGTAATTTCAACTTCATCAACCTCTTCGGTCAGGTTAACAAACTGGGAAATATGGGTGTTCAGAATTTTAGCGGCCAGGCTGATTGCTTCATCCGGCCTGATGCTGCCATCAGTCCATACTTCCAGGGTTAACTTATCGTAATCGGTAATCTGCCCGACCCTGGTATCCTCAACCCTGTAATTCACTTTGCGAATCGGTGAAAATAGCGAATCTACAGGAATGACGCCAATGGGTTGCTGGGGCTGCTTATTCCGCTCAGCAGGCACATAGCCCCTCCCGTTAACGGCGGTCATTTCCATGTAGAGCCTGGCATTCTCTTCCAGGGTGCAGATGTGCTGCTCTTCATTCAATATCTCCACATCGGCCGGGGCATTAATATCTTTTGCTTTAACCGCTCCGGGTTGATCGGTATCGATAGTTAAGGTCTGCGGTTCGTCGGAATGTATTTTTAAAGATATTGCTTTTAAGTTTAAGATAATCTCGATCGTATCTTCCAGGACGCCTGGAAGGGTGGAGAAATCGTGCAGCGCCCCATCAAATTTCACATTGGTTATAGCCGCCCCGGGCAAAGAGGACAAAAGTATCCTCCTCAATGCATTGCCCAGGGTAGTGCCGTAACCTCTTTCCAATGGTTCCACCACAAACCGGCCATAGTTATTCTGGGCATCCTTCTCTTCATAATCAATTTTAGGCTTTTCAATTTCAATCATAATCTTTCCTGTTTACCCTCCTCGCTTGATATATTGAGGGTGCATAATTAATTACCGGGAGTAAAGCTCCACTATGAGGTGCTCGGTCACCGGCACATCGATTTCATCCCGCTGCGGGATCCTGAGGACCCGGCCTTGAAGCTTCTCTTGATCCATGTCCAGCCAGTCCAATGACTCCGCCTGCTCTCTTGTTTCGGCAATATCTTTAAACACCGTTTTATTCTTCCTGTTTTCCCTGACTGAAACGAGATCGTCCGGCTTTACCAGGTAAGAAGGCACATCAACTTTGCGGCCGTTTACTTCAAAATGACCGTGATTGATTAACTGCCTCGCTTCATTGCGGGAACGGGCCAGCCCCAGGCGAAACACAATATTGTCCAGCCGGCTTTCTAAAAGCTGAAGCAACAATTCGCCGGTTACTCCTCTGCGGCGATCGGCTTCTTTAAAATAACGCCGAAACTGCTTCTCCATAACCCCGTAGATACGGCGCGCCTTTTGCTTTTCACGCAGCTGCTGGCCATATTCAGAAAACTTCTGCCGGGCCTGACCGTGCTCACCGGGAGCATATCCATGGCGCACGACTCCGCATTTATCAGTATAGCAGCGATCTCCCTTGAGATATAGTTTGTCTTTTTCCCTGCGGCATAAACGACATACTGCTCCTGTATAACGTCCCATTTAGGTTTTATTACACCTCCTTCATTAAGGTAACTAAACTCTCCGCCTCTTAGGCGGGCGGCATCCGTTATGTGGAATCGGGGTAACGTCTTTAATAGCATTAACTTCAAGGCCCGCAGCCTGCAGTGAACGTATAGCCGCTTCCCGGCCGGCGCCCGGCCCCTTGACAAATACTTCAAGCTGCCTCATTCCATGATCCATGGCCGCTTTAGCTGCCGTTTCTGCAGCCAGCTGGGCGGCAAAAGGCGTCGACTTGCGCGAACCTTTGAACCCAACATTACCGGCGCTGGACCAGGAAATGCTGTTGCCGTCGGTATCGGTAATACTGATAAAGGTATTGTTAAAAGTTGATTTTATATGGGCCACCCCGCGTTCAATATTCTTTCTTTCCCGACGCTTGGTGCGGGTAGTTCTTTTTTTAACCAAGGTTTACTAATTCCTCCCTTCATGTAAAGTGTTTTACTTCTTACGGCGTACGCCGACAGTCTTGCGCGGACCTTTACGGCCCCGGGCATTATTCTTGGTTTTCTGCCCCCGGACAGGCAGGCCGCGGCGGTGCCTGATCCCGCGGTAGCAGCTAATTTCTACCAGTCGCTTTATATTTAAAGCTACTTCCCGGCGCAGGTCGCCTTCTACATTGTAGTTTTTATCGATAAATTCGCGCAGCCGTCCCAGTTCGTCTTCCGTTAAATCTTTGACCCTGGTATCGGTACTGATGCCGGTGTGGGACAGGATATCTGCTGCCCTGTTTCTGCCGATTCCATAAATATAGCTAAGCGCAATCTCTACTCTTTTTTCACGCGG
>PWFM01000003.1 GCA_003553895.1 Syntrophomonadaceae bacterium
CAGCAGTTTCCCATGGACTGGAAACTGCATGATTTTGATTCTGATGAAAGTGAACCGGTGGATAAATGGATTTTAAGAAGGGCTTTTGAAAAAGAACTGGGATCCAAGGTGGCCTGGCGTGAAAAACAGCAGTTTGACCAGGGTTCAGGTTCCTCGGATATGCTGACAGATGTGGCTGAAGAAGCGATCAGCGACGAAGAATTTGAAAAGGAATCAGCAGAAGCGCCTGTTCCGGTAAGAAATAAAGAAGAACTCTACTATTACCGTATTTTCCGCCGCAATTACCCGGAATCTGTGTTGCCCCTGGTGGGGCGCTGGACAAAAACCAGCTAATCCTGATTATTACATAATTTAATCTGCGGGGACACCCTCGACACTCCAGGCTTGCCGAGTACGGGAGGGTCCCTTTATTTTATTTTTTTTGTGAGGACGCGGCGAAAATATTTTCCGGATTAGAATCCGGGTATATTTAGCCGGCCTGATTTAGCCCCGCAATATAAGCCCGAGATGGAACATTCTTGCCGCTATGAATACGCGAAAAAGGAGATTTTGCAATGAGCTATAAAGCCATTATCTTTGATCTTGACGGCACCCTGCTGGATACTCTGAAAGATTTAGCTATGTCCGTCAACGCCGTCCTGCGAGATCAAGGTTTCCAGGAACATCCTGTTGACGCCTACCGGTTTTTTGTGGGTGAGGGCATTGAAGCCCTGGTGAGCAGAGCTTTTCCGGATACGGCAGCTCAGGGGGCTAATTTTCCGGAGTTTGTTGAGGCTGTTAAGGAGGAATACCGCAAAAGGTGGGCGGATCATACTCGCCCTTATCCGGGAATTGAAACAATGCTTGATTTTTTTGAAGAAAATAAAATACCCAAGGCGATATTTTCGAATAAACCCCAGGAATTTACTGTTATAACCGTGGAAACCCTGTTGCCGCGGTGGGAATTTATTGCCGTCCAGGGTATCGAAGAAGGAATTCCTCGCAAGCCGGATCCTTCCGGCGCCCTGAAAATAGCCGTCAAAATGGGTTTTAAACCGGATGAAATAGCTTATCTCGGAGATACCGGCACAGATATGAAAACCGCAAGGGCTGGAAATTTTTATCCCATCGGAGCTTTGTGGGGGTTCCGCCCGGCCGAAGAACTGCTGGAAGAAGGAGCCCGCATGGTGGTTGAAAAGCCCCAGGATGTCCTCGCATTATTCAATAACAACCACCGGGATTACTAGGTTTTAAAATTCAAACAGCCGGTTGTTTGAAATAATTTAAATGGAGACCGTGCCGATTTTATCGCTCATCATACTGGAAAAGAGGTTATAATGGCAGGAGAAAGCGAATATACATACGTTGTAGATTTTGACGGGACGATCACTGCTAACGACTTATCCTTAGAGTTGGCAGCTTATTATGGCGGAACAGGATACAGGGAGATTGAAAATAAGTACCGGCGCCGGGAGATTCCGATCAAGGAGTGGTTAAGGCAGATGGTCGCCCTGCTTCCTCCTGACCTGGATCAATTAAACCGGAAAGCGCTGGAATGGGTATCAATCCGGGCCGGTTTTAATGATTTCCTGGATCAGGTCCGGGAACAAAAGAGCACTGTTGTTGTCGCCAGCGACGGTTTTGGCTTTTACATCGAGCCCATATTAAAGGCATACGGGTTACTGGAAAAGATCGAATTTGTCTATCGAAACGAAACCGTAACGGACAGTGACGGTCAACTCAAAGTGATTAACCCCCATGCCCATAAAATTTGCCCTGTTTGCGGCAACTGCAAGGCAGCGCATGTGGTAAGAATTAAAGAAACTGGCAAGTCCGTTATTTATACCGGTGATGGCAGCAACGATCGCTTTGGCGCTTCCTGGAGCGATCAAATATGCGCCCGGGACAGGCTGGCCGAAGTTTGTGACGAATATGAACTTTCCTACTCGCCATGGGAGGATTTTTACGATATTATAAAAATCGAAAAACCTGATTTGAAGGACTGCTCTGATATTTCACTTTGTCTTCCCCAGGGTCAAGGCATAAAAGATGGCATCTAAAATATATAACTGGAGGTTAACTGATGGAGTATGCCGAACAAATCGAGCGCCTGTCCGAGCTGATCAAAGAAAATGAACGTTTCTATGTTTTGACCGGGGCCGGGGTTAGCACTGCCAGCGGTGTCCCTGATTTTCGTTCCCCCGGCACCGGATTATGGGAAAAAATTGATCCCATCGCAACTTCCTCTGTCGAGGTTCTTTACAGCAACCCCCGCCTGTTTTATGAAGCCGCTTTTAGCCGTTTTGCCAGGATATCATCAGCCGACCCCAACCAGGGCCATTACCTGCTGGCCCGCCTGGAAGAGCTGGGGTATTTAAAGGGCTTGATTACCCAGAATATTGATGGCTTGCATGTCAGGGCCGGTTCCAAGAAGGTATGGGAAGTCCACGGGCACCTGAGATCAGGGAGTTGCCTGGGATGTAAAAAAGAGTATCCCTTTGAAGAACTGGTCCATCAAGTTGAATTAAAAAGGATTCCCCCGGTATGCCATAATTGCCATGGTATGCTCCGGCCGGAGGTGGTCCTTTTTGGCGACCCCATGCCGGCCTTCTTTTTTGAACTTAACCAGAAAGTGCAATCTGAATGCGATTTCATGCTGGTGGTCGGAAGCAGCCTGGTGGTATACCCGATTGCTGATTTGCCCCGCATGGCTGGTAAGATGGCAATTATCAATAACCAGCCCACAGATTACGATCAAAGATCAGAAGTTGTAATCAGGGAAGATATTAACAAGGTTTTGCATGACCTGGTTGGTAAGCTGGAAAACAAGCCCGGAATGACTATAAGCTAAAGGAGGTTCTCCACAATGAAACTGCAAAAGCCCCAAGAGGTCCTGCTGCTCGGCCCCGGGCCCAGTCCTGTTCACCCCAGAATACTGGAAGCGATGGGACAGCATACTCTTGGCCACCTAGACCCTGATTTTTTAGCCATAGCCGATCAAACCAATTCTTTGCTGCGCCATGTATTTGAAACTGAAAACCAGATTACCTTTCCTGTATCGGGGACGGGCAGCGCCGGGATGGAAGCGGCCCTCGCTAATATTGTTGAACCCGGGGACAAGGTTGTTGTTGGCGTTAACGGGGTTTTCGGCCAGAGAATGGTTGATGTTGCCTCACGCTGCGGCGCCGAAGTGATTGAAGTGGAAGCTGAATGGGGCAAGCCGGTTGACCCGGATGAGCTGGGAAAGGTACTTTCTGAAAACAGTCAGGTGGCATTAATTGGCATCGTCCATGCTGAGACCTCGACTGGAGCCCGCCAACCCCTGGAACCGGTAGTGGAACTGGCCCGGAAACACGAGGCCCTGCTGCTGGTAGATGCGGTCACTTCGCTGGGTGGGCTGCCGGTTTCTGTTGACAGGCGCGACCTGGACATCGTATACAGCGGCAATCAGAAATGCCTGGGCGCGCCTCCCGGCCTGGCCCCGATTACTTTTGGCGAAAGGGCGTTAAATAAGTTTCGGGCCAGGAAGAGCAAGGTCCAGAGCTGGTACCTGGATCTCTCCTTTTTGACCCGTTACTGGGGCCAGGAAAGATTTTACCATCACACTGCTCCGATCAATATGCTCTATGCATTGTTTGAGGCCCTTTCAATTATTGAAGAAGAAGGTTTGCAGAAACGCTTTGACCGGCACAGCCAGAACAGTAGGGCTTTGATAGCCGGCCTGGAAACCATGGGAATTAAACCGGTTGTTGCTAAAGAGTACCGCCTGCCGAGCTTGAATGCGGTACGGATCCCGGATAATATTGATGATCAGGAAGTACGTTCACGTTTAAGGCATGAACATTTGATCGAAATCGGTGGCGGTTTGGGGCCGTTTAAAGGCCAAGTATGGCGGATTGGCTTGATGGGTAACGGTTCAAAACCAGAAAATGTTGAAAGGCTTCTTAAAGCCCTGGCTGAAGTATTAACCGGGCTCGGCCACAAATGCTCGGTGGATGAAGCCCTCTTTGAATCGGGAAAAGTTTACCGCGAA
>PWFM01000019.1 GCA_003553895.1 Syntrophomonadaceae bacterium
GAGCAGATATGATTATAACTCTAAAGGAGGTGCTTATCAACTTTCTGTTTACTGTTAGTCGCTTTTAGAAAACAAAAAAAGAGGAGTGTATCTTAGAATGAAAAAAGACATCTTTAAGTTGTTGGTTGTTTTAGGGTTGGCCCTGAGTTTGATTTTCGCCTTTGCTGGGTGCGCGCCGGATGAAGAACCGCCAGACGAAGAACCGGAAGAAGACGTAGATCCGGATCCAGATCCCGAACCTGATGAAGACCTGGAAACTATGGATATCAGTTTTAGCACCTGGCATGTTCCGGCCAGCGCCGAATGCACAACGGTATGGGATCCGATGCTTGAGGAACTGGAAGCAAGAAGCGATGGACGAATAACAACTTCAACTTACTATGGGGGAGCACTAGGCGCGGGGCCGGACCATTTTGATATTGTGGCCGACGGCATGTCTGACATGGGTTATTTTACCGCCACCTGGACTCCGGGCCGCTTTCCGTTGAGCGATGTCCTTTCAATGCCGGTTTTTGTGGGCGGGAAAGATGTTGCTGTCGATATCGGCAATGCTATGTATGAAAATATTCTTTACACCGAATATGAAGAAGTAAAACTGCTCAACCTGAATGGTTGTATCCAATCATACTTTTGGACAACCGAAGCAGTTGAAACCCTGGAAGACGTAGAAGGGTTGCGGATGAGATCACCGGGAGGCCTGCAAACGTACATGATCGAAGCGCTGGGCGCAGAACCGGTTTTCATGCCCCTTGGCGATGTTTATATGGCCATGGAACTGGGTGATATTGACGGTATTGTTACCTGCCCGCAGCTTTACTATGCCTTCAGCCTCTACGAAGTAGCCAACCACGCTGTAGTCGCTTCCTTTGGCTGTGTAACAGAAGGCGTAGCCATGAACCTGGACAGTTATAATAATGCTCCTGATGACCTTAGAGCCATTATAGATGAAGTTACAGAAAACCCGTTCTCACTGACGGGCGGATTAACTGTAGAAACTATTCAGGAAATCATGGACAGCCTCGCCGATGAGGGTGTGGTCTTTTACGAACTGCCTGACGAAGAAGAGGAACGCTGGAACAGCCTCTTCGCTGAAGAAGTAGTGATCAAGTGGGTCGAGCAAATGGAAGCTGATGGCCTGCCGGGCGAAGAAGCACTTTTGCTTTATAAAGAAGAGTTAGATAAGCACGGGGTAGAATTCCCCGCCTTCCCCGAAAAGTGGGAATAAGCCGAAGCTAACCTTTTTTAATGAAAGGATAGTAAACAAATGTCACGACTTGATATTTTTAAAAAGGCAATTCAACGATTAAACTACTTTGTTTGTTCTGTTAGCATGTTCGTGCTTATTCCGATGATGTTCCTCACTACTACCGATGTGATCGGCCGGGCTCTTTTCTCCCGGCCGATCCCCGGTGCCGTGGAACTATCAAGGTATATGCTGGTAGTAGTAATTCTTTTAGGGCTGGCTTATACCCAGCAAGTGAGGGGGCACCCCAGGGTTACCCTGGTAGTATCCCGGTTTCCGGAAAAAGTACAGCTGGTGATAGAAATTTTTGTCGGCATCCTTGGAATGTTCATTGTGGCCATTTTCATCTGGCAGGGATGGGTTATCGCCCATGGCCGGGCCGCCACAATCGTTTCAGATGTTCTTCGCATTTCCCAGTATCCATTCCGGCTTCTGGTATCTGTGGGAGGAACTTTGCTGTTCCTGGAACTGCTGGTTGATTTAATGACCGCAGTGGGTAAATTATTTAAAAGCTCATCCAGCAAAAAACATCAAAATACCGCTTCAGAGTTAGAGTAAGGAGGAAATATTTTGGATCCAATCTATATAGGTATACTCGGCACGATTATCGCCTTCCTACTTTTATTCCTGGGCATGCCTATTTCCCTGGCTTTGATGCTGGTTGGCTTTGTAGGTATATGGCACATTTCTTCCCTGGGAGCCGCCCTTCCGGTGGCAGCAAGGACGATTTATGATGTAACCAGCACCTACTCATACATGGTTATACCCCTGTTCCTGTTAATGGGCGCCTTTGCCACCAGCAGCGGCTTGATAGAGAACCTGTACAGTTCGTTTGAAAAATGGCTGCGCCGTTTTCCCGGAGGACTCGGCGCGGCAACTATTGCTGCCTGTGCCGGTTTTTCTGCTGTTTCCGGTTCTTCCGTAGCCACCGCTGCGGCCATGGGATCAATTGCCTACCCCGAGATGAAAAAGTTCAACTATTCCCCCCGCCTGGCTACAGGAACAATTGCTGCCGGCGGGACACTGGGATTTCTTATCCCACCCAGTATCGGTTTTGTTGTCTACGGGATGTTGGTTGAACAATCTATAGGCCGCCTTTTAATTGCCGGGATCTTTCCCGGGCTGGCCCTGGCTGCTACCTTTGTCGCAATAATCGTGTTTCAGGTAAAGCTTAATCCGAGCATTGCTCCCAGCAGCCCGGAACCAACAAGCTTCAAAGAAAAAATAGGGGCCCTTAAAGGCGTCTGGGAAATATTAATTGTATTTGCCATAGTTATGGGAGGCATATATATGGGCTGGTTCAGCCCTACTGAAGCCGGGGCAACAGGAGCTGCCCTGTTGTTTTTCGTAGCGCTCATAAAACGAAAACTAAACTATAAAGGGCTATTTAAAGGCATGCAAGAAGCTATCCGGGTTTCGGTTATGGTCCTTTTCCTTGTAGCCGGGGCCACCGTATTCAGCTATTTTCTTGCTCTTTCTACTATCCCGGCCCAGCTGGCCAGCTGGGTAGTAGGGCTTGATGTCTCGCCTTACGTGGTGCTGGCAATAATATTGTTAGTTTATTTTTTCCTGGGCTGCTTCATCGATGCTGTTTCAATGATGGTTTTAACCCTGCCGGTAATTTTCCCGATGATCCTGGGTCTAGGTTTTGATCCTATTTTCTTCGGAGTGGTCTGTGTCTTAATGATGCAGGTGGGCTTAATAACACCGCCCATGGGACTTAACCTGTATACAATATATGGAACAACAAAAGACGTGGCTTTGGAAGATATTTTTATGGGAGCTCTGCCTTTTGTAGCCCCCATTTTTATAATAGTAATTTTGATTACCATTTTCCCGCAAATTGCGCTCTACTTGCCTGAAACTATGCTGGGCAGATAGTAATCAACAGGAGGCCATCCTATTGTATAGCGAATATTATAGGCCGGGCAGCGTAGAAGAAGCCCAATCAATCCTGGCTAAGTATAAAGGGAAAGCCAGGATCATAGCCGGTGGCACCGATCTGATTTTACAGTTAAAAGCAAAAACTGTTTTATGTGATGCCGTTGTTGACATCAGCTCTCTTAAAGAATTACGCTACATAACTGAGGATGAAAATGAGCGGCAGATCAGGATCGGCCCCCTTTCCACCCATACCGACCTGGCAGAATCCAGCCTATTGAAACAAAAATGCCCTTTATTATGCGAAGCGGCCAGCAGCGTGGGATCCCTGCAAATCCGTAATGTTGGTACTGTCGGCGGTAATATTATTAACGGTCAACCGGCGGCAGATACTGCAGTGCCCCTGATTGCTCTTAATGCAGCATGCCGGATCGTAAACAGCAGGGGCAATCACACACAGCAACTACTAGAACTTTACCGGCCGGAAGGTGGAACAACCTTGGACCCAACATCTGAGTTGTTAACCGGGATATCATTTTCACTGCCGGCCGGGGCAGGAAGCGCTTTTGGCCGGGCAGCGAGGAGAAAAGCGCTGGCTCTTCCTGTTTTCAACACAGCCGTAGTTCTTGTTCCGGCGGCAGATCGGAACAGCATAACCGAAGCCAGGATTGTCATGGGACCGGTAGCAAGAACCCCCATCCGGCCCGGAGAAGCGGAAAAACAACTGTTAACAGGAGCTCCCGGAGAAGAAATGTTCCGTAAAGCTGCTGTTTTAGCTGCAGCAGAAGCCAACCCGAGAGATTCGCATTTTCGGGGCGCTGCAGCCTACCGGAAACAACTAGCTGAAGTGATCATATACCGGACCATTAAAAAGGCCTGGGAA
>PWFM01000005.1 GCA_003553895.1 Syntrophomonadaceae bacterium
ACATGCCTTTGTAGATCGCCCCGTCCTTCTTAACTCCCAGCAGCAGCTCCCGACTGGGCTTCGGCAGCCACCACCAGGAACTTCATCGATG
Source organism: Syntrophomonadaceae bacterium (assembly GCA_003553895.1). Lineage (GTDB taxonomy): Bacteria > Bacillota > Dethiobacteria > DTU022 > DTU022 > B1SED10-74M. The sequence continues at coordinate 92 of PWFM01000005.1, forward strand.
TGCCCTTAACGGATTTTTAGGCCCGTTTTCAGAAAGGGGCGCCAACTAGAATACTGCACCACTTATGCCTTCTTTGGAACTATATCATAGCATAACCTCCGTTTGCAGACAACGGGTCAATATTTCAGAAACAAACTCCTGAACTGTAAGGCGGAGCTATCCCTTTAGAGCCATTGCGCGGACGCTTCAAGGCCGCTTTTACCTGTCTCTAAATACCAGTTTCCGGGCCAGGGCTGAAAGCAGTTCCACCGGCCGCTCCAGGCCTTCCAAGGCCGCAATGGCTTCGTTATAAAGTTCTTCGGCTTTTGAGCGGGCCTTTACCGGTCCTAAAACAGCCGGGAAGGTCGCTTTCAGGCGATCCCGGTCCGCACCTGTCGGCTTGCCCAGTTCTTCTGCAGTACTTTCAATATCCAGCAGATCGTCGATAATCTGAAAGGCGGTGCCCAGGCTGGAGGAATAGCGGTCCAAAAGTTTTAGTTCTTTTTCGCCGGCGTCGGCTGCTACGGCGCCGCAGATGACGGAAGCTCTCAACAGGGCGCCTGTTTTTTTAGCCGATATGGCCTCAATTTCCTCCAGGGACGGTTTGCCGCCTTCCGCCTCCAAATCCAGGACCTGGCCGCCGATCATCCCGCTTACGCCCGCCGCCCGGCCCAGTTCTGATCCGATTTTGACGGCCTTCTCGGCCCGCCCGGCCCTCAGGCCATAACGGGCAACAATTTCAAAGGCCAGGGTCAGCAGGGCATCTCCGGCCAGAACGGCCAGGGCATCCCCGTATACCTTGTGACAGGTTGGTTTGCCCCGTCTCAGATCACTGTCGTCCATGGCCGGCAGATCGTCGTGGATCAGGGAATAGGTATGGATCATCTCCAGGGCGCAGGCAATATCAATGACCTCTTTTTCATCCTTGCCGAGAGTCTCTGCTGCGGCCAGGGTCAGGATCGGGCGCAGCCTTTTACCACCGGCCTCTAAACTGTAGCGCATCGCATTACGAACCGCCTCCGGCCCTGAAGCAGGCAGGCGCTCCTGCAGTGCCTTATTAACCGTTTCTTTTTTCTCTGCAAGGTATTGATCAATAGCGATCATTTATCTTCACCGCCGGGCTGACCTTGTTCGTCCTGGAGGCTTTGCGGATCAGGTTCCTGCTGCTGTTCTTCCTTTAATAAGTAATCGACCTTGTATTCAATTTCAGCCAGTTTTTCCCGGCAGTACCGGGAGAGCTTAATTCCTTCCTGGAAAGACGAAAGCGACTCTTCCAGCGGTATCTCGGCATTTTCCAGGCGTTCGACAATTTCTTCGAGCCGCTGAACGGCCTCTTCATAAGTCAGTTCTTCCATTTTTTTTGTTTCTTTTTTATTCGTCAACGATGCAGCCCTCCTCGATCTTTTCGGCGCGGCAGTTTGCCTGGCCGTCTTTCAGGCTCAGGCGCAGAAGCTGTCCGATACTAATATCTTTAACAGAACGGATGATATGACCTTCTTCGTCGCGGCAAAAAGTATAACCGCGGTTCATTACTTTCAGCGGGCTGTAGCTTTCCAGTTTATCAATCAGGGCCGTTAACCGGATCCCTTTCAACTGCAAAAAGCGCACTATTTCCCGCTTTAACCTGGCTTCAGTATCATTAAGGACTGTTTTAGTTGTTTTGATCCTGTCCAGCGGGCGGCGAAAGAAACGTTCGCTGACAACGTGATCGAGGCGCTGTTTTTCCTGCAAAGTCCGGTTCCTGAGGGCCAACCCGGCCCTGTTGCGGAGCTGATCAATTTCAGTTAGCAGTTCGTCGTAAACAGGGACCGCAGCCGCGGCCGCTTCGGTCGGAGTATGGGCCCGCAAGTCGGCGGCAAAGTCAGCGATGGTAAAATCCGTTTCATGCCCTACCGCAGAGATAACCGGTTTAACTGATCTGTGAATGGCCCGGGCCACTACTTCTTCATTAAATGGCCACAGATCTTCCAGCGAACCGCCTCCCCGGGTCAGTATAATTAAGTCAATATCAGCTTTTTTATTTAATAAATCGAGCCCCCTGACAATATCAGCTGCAGCGCCGGGGCCCTGGACCAGGCTTTCGACTACCAGCAGGGGGACATGGGGAAACCGCTTTTTAATTGTGGTCATGATATCCTGAAGGGCCGCGCCGCTTGGCGAGGTAATGATGCCAATTTTCCCGGGAAGACGCGGTATTTCTTTTTTGTTTTCAGGCCGGAAGAGACCTTCTTGAGCCAGCTTTTCTTTCAACTGCTCAAAGGCGACATAAAGAGAACCCATCCCGGCCGGCTGCATCTCCTGCACGTAGAGCTGGTACTGCCCCCCCGGTTCATAAACGGAAAGGTTGCCGTAGAGGATTACTTCCATCCCGTCCGTGGGCTCGAAAATGCATTTTATATTGTCGCCTCGAAAAAAAACGCAGCGCAGCGAAGATGAACTGTCTTTTACGGTGAAGTACATGTGACCGGAACGGTGGTGCTTAAAGTTGGATATTTCGCCGGTGACCCATAAGCCGCGCAGGCGCGGATCGCTCTGGATCAGGCTTTTCACGTAACGGGTAATTTCAGAAACTGTAAAAACCGGCAATTGATTTTTCATATTATTTACAGGCAGCACCCGGCTGCCAGGATGTAGCTTTTACCAGAGACAGCCGGGCGCTTTATTTGTTTACCTCCCGGTTTCCAGATCTTGATCCGGGCCCGGTTAATACCGCTCTTCATAAAAACGGCATTATTTAACCGGTTATCAAACCCTGCATTTCTTCCCGCACGTCATCCAGGGAAGAATAATTCCATTTTTCGCCCATCGCTTCAGCCAGATCACAGATCAACTTCCAGTCCTGGGGCCGCTCCGGCCCGGATTTCAGGGCTGCTCCGTTGACACAGGTCTGACCTGAAGAGTTGGTAAAAGTGCCGGTTTTTTGCTCCGGCAGCTGGGCGGGAATAACCACGTCGCTGTTACCGGGCGCATCACTGCGATCGGCGCATGAAACAGCCAGGAAGTCGAGGCCGTCCGGCCTGGAACCGTCAAATCCGGCTCCGAACACGAAGGCTCCTTTAACCTTGCCGTCCCGGGCGGCAGAAACTACTTCCTCGCGGCTTAAACCGCCCTTACCGTTAAGGGCGACAAACCCGGGACCGAAAGAGGCTGATCCGCCGAGAACAATGGCGCCGGCGGCATTGCTGTAGCGCGATAGGAGCAAAAGATCGCTCCGGCCGAAATCAAGCTGCCCACCGGCCCGGGCCATTTCCAGCAGGGCCTCTATTTTAGCATCGTCGGCATTCTCGAAGAAGGAAGAAGCGACGACGGTGCAGCTGTTCATTTTCGCCACCTGCTCGGCGGCTGATGTCAGTTTTTCGACTGTAGTTCCCGCTTCTTTGGCCGGTTTTGATGTGTCTTCGCCCCGCAGAGAAGCCGTAATTCCCTTAAGCACGGCGGCCTCCGCGCCGGGCTTGCAGTCGATATAGATTTCATTCCAGACGCTCTTACGATCTTTTTCCTCACCGACGCGCACTACCACAGAGTCGCCGAAACGACCGGCCTGCTGGACGGCAAATGCGGCCACCGGATGGCTTTCTTCCAACCCGGTTCCGATTACGATGATGGCATCGCAATCCTGCATAGTAGCCGGTGTGGGTCCGCAAACACCGGGGCCCGTGATCTTATACATACTCTGGTACGCCTGACCCCAGGCTTTTTCAACGCCGAGATCGACGTTGGCTGTGCCCAGTATTGAACGGGCCAGTTTCTGGAGCAGGTAGCTTTCCTCGTTGCTCTGCTTTCCAGAAGCAAGGACAGCCAGGGCTTCGGGGCCGGATTTATCCTTGATCTCGAGCAGGGCCCGGGCGGTCTTTTTGACTGCGTCATCATAGGCAACTTCTTTGTAGCTGCCGCCCTCAAGCTGCATCGGTCCTTCCAGAGGATCCGCTTCCGGCTTGTGAGTGCCGAACTTGCCCTTCTGACAAATCCAGCTTACTTTTTCGCCCTCATCGGGCACTGTAACCTTGATCAGTTCATCACCTGCAGCCTGCCTTTCCAGGGAACAGCCCAGTGAACATTCCAGGCAGATTCCGGGGACATGGGACAGCTCCCATTCCCTGCCGGCTGAAGCCCGCCTGGTCTCGGTCAGGGCGGCTACCGGGCAAACATCGACACACTGCCCGCAGAAAATGCAGCCCGCCTCTTCCATGGAGACTTCCTTGCCATCTTTGTAGGGCACTACCCTGGTATTAACCCCGTTGCCGACTATTTCATAAACATCGCAGCCGGGATTGGTGCGGCAGACCTGGACACAGCGTCCGCACAGGATGCACTTTTCTTCGTCACGAACTATATAGGGGTTGTCCTCTTTTTCCTCGGCAGGCACATCCCGGTCCAGCTGTTCGGGAAGGTCCACCTTGTATTGATAGGACTTTTCCTGCAGTTCGCAGGTGCCGGTCCTTTCACAGGTCAGGCAGTCTTTATACGGGTGAGTCGCTAAAGACAGCACCAGGATCTGGTTGCGCATATCCTGGATTTCCGGTGTGCTGGTCTCAACTACCATCCCCTCGGCGACAGGGTTGTCGCAGGAGGTGATCGGTTTTTCTATACCTTCAACATCAACAATACAGACACGGCAATGGCCAAGCGGTGCCAACCGGGGGTGGTAGCAAAGAGTGGGAATATCAATTCCATTCTGCCGGGCCGCTTCCAAAATAGTCGTGCCCTCTTCAGCAAATATTTTCTTACCGTCAATTTGTAGGTTTACTGTTTTCATCTTTAATATACCCTCCCCTCGGCTATGATATGGCCAGGCCCAAGCGCAAACACTTAATGCAGCGTTCCGCTTCGTTAATTACTTCAGATGGATTCTTAAAGCCCAGTTCGGCTTCATCAAAGCCTTTGATTCTGATATCAACCGGGCAGACTTCTTCTTCCAGGCGGGTTCTTCCGCCGATCATTTCAGGCACTACCTCTTCTTTATAAACGCCCATTTTCTCCACATGCTGTTCGTTAAGAACCTGCGGAGTGGGCGCGCTCTTGCCGGTCCGGATGTAGCTGTCGATCGCTTCAGCGGCGCGGTTGGCCGAAGCGATAGCTTCGATTACCGTGGCGGCGCCCAGGACAACGTCTCCGCCGGCAAATATACCCGGAGTATCGGTTTCCATGGTTGCGGGATCGGTTTCAATTGTCCCTTTGCCGGTCGGCTCAAAGCCGCATTCCGGGGTTATATAACAAAAATCAGCAACCTGCCCGATGGCTGGAATTACAGTATCAACTTCCAGGACAAAGTCGGACCCTTCAATCGGTTCAGGCCGGCGCCTGCCGCTGTCGTCGGGTTCGCCAAGCCTCATCCTGATACACTGCAGGCCGCTGACACAACTGCCTTCTTCCAGGATGCAGGTTGGATTGGCCAGAAGGTGGAACTTGATCCCTTCCTCCTCTGCCGCATCCACTTCTGCTTTATTGGCGGGCATTTCCGCCCTGCTGCGGCGGTAAATCAGGTTTACTTCTTTAACGCCGAGGCGCACCGCCGAACGGGCGCAGTCCATGGCCACATTGCCGCCGCCGATTACAGCCACCCTGTCGCCGATATCAACTTCTTCGCCGAGGTTGACCTTGCGCAGGTATTCTACGCCGGGCATATACCCTTTGTAGCCGGCATCTTCTCCCTTACAGCCCATGTTGGCGCTTTCATGCAGGCCGTTGGCGATAAAGATAGCCTTGTAACCTTCGTCCCATAGTTTTTCCAGGGGGATATCTTCGCCAATCTTGGTGTTGTACTTGATTTCGACACCCAGGCTTTCCACCAGGGCAACTTCGGCATTAAGAATATCCCGCGGCAAACGGTAGCTGGGTATACCTACGGCCAGCATGCCGCCCGCTATGGGCAGGGCCTCGTAAATAACAACCTTGTAACCCTTTTGGGCGAGCTGGTAAGCTACGTTAAGGCCGGCCGGGCCGGCGCCAACGACCGCCACTTTGTCGGCGTTGGGACCGGGCTTGGCATAATCAACTTTTTGGTCATAATCATTTTTGGCTCCATAATCTGCCGCGTACCGTTTTAAAAGCCTGATTGACAGGGACTCGTCGTAAGGCTGGCGGTTACAGTTGGATTCGCAGGGATGGACACAAACCCGGCCCAGGGTCCCTACGAGGGCAGTTTTCTCGCGGTTTACGGCCAGAGCTCCTTCATAATCGCCTTCTTTTATACATTCAATATAGCGGGGAATGTTAATGTGGGCCGGACAACCGTTGCGGCAGGGAGCCGTCAGAACCGGCCGGTAGGAAAGGCCGTTCTCGGCCCCGGGCCGTTCTTCGTTTAAATAGGCCTTGAAATCATCTTCGAAATGTTCCAGGGCATGAAGCAGGGGAACCGGTGAAGACATGCCGAGCTCGCAAAGCGAACTGTCCTTAACCAGCCTGCTGAACTCCTTCAAAAAGGCCAGGTCTTCCTTGCTGCCGCTGCCTGCGAGCAATTTTTCCAACCGGTCGGCAATGACTTTGCTGCCGGCCCGGCAGGGGATACAGCGGCCGCAAGATTCCTGCTGAACATTTTTGAAATACTCTTTCAAAGCTTCAACTACATTGAGCTCCGGATCGACCAGCACCAATCCTGCCCAGCCGATGAAACCTTTCAGGCCTTCGCCGTTAATCTGCGGAGGCACATTCAACTGGTTCAGGTCAATCCGTTCATCTGATTTCTTGTTTCGTTCATCAATTAATTTTCCATTCCAGCTGCTAAAAAATACTTTGGACATTTTTCCCTCTCTCCCTAAAGAAATTACTTAACCTACCTCCCCTGTTAATGTTCGTGATTCTTTTCACTCCTCCTCCCTCCCGGTATAAATTATGATATCCGATTAAGGCTAAGCCTTTATTGGTGTAATCAACCTATGATAACTTCGCCATTCTTTGAGAAATTCCTTTTACAGTTTTAATAGTAAGTAATTTTAACGATTATATTTCTTCTAAGCCTTAAAACAGCGCGCGGCCTGCACGGCCAGGCCGACCGCATTGTCGGAGGCAAACTCGGGGGCGGGAAAAAAGAGGCTGCCGCTCCCAAATTTCTTTGCCAGCCTTTCCCTGATAAAGCGGTTGGAAGCCACTCCGCCAACAACAAGGATAGCGTCGTAAAAAAAAACGGTCGGGGCGAGATTGCCGATAGCGGCAACCAGCGAATCGGCTATGCAAATCTCCACCGCCCTGGCCAGGTCCTCTTTACTGACTCCCTCCTGCAGAAGCTGTTCGGCCCGGGTAGCCGGACCGGAAAAACTGATCTGGTTAGCTTTAACCGCTACCGGAAGATTAACGGCCCCTTCCCGGCCGGCGGCGGCCAGTTTTTCCAGCTGCGGACCGGCTGGAAAATCCAGGCCCATCAATCTTCCGAGACGATCGATAAATTGCCCGGCATTTAAATCGCTACCCTGCCCGAGCATTTCCAGCTCCAGGCATCCCGGCTTAACTTCATCGGCGGCAACTATTTCCGTAGTCCCCCCCGATAAGTGCACCGACAGGTAGCGTCCCCGCGGCAGGCCGCAAGACCAGAGGCCGGCCAGGATATGGCCTTCCTGGTGCGAAGAAGGCAAAAATTTAAGGCCCATGGTTTGCGTAAGGAACAAACCAAAGGCCTCGCTCACTTTAAATACAGGCATGTATGACTCCGGCAGCGGACGGGGGCGGGTCGCTGCGGCCACAGCAGCCACCCGGCAACCCTGGTAATCTTTGGTGTTTTCCTCCCAGAGTAAAGGTAAATTTTTTAAATGGCCAAAAACAGCTTCCGACTGGCGCAGGCCCAGGCCGCCTTCATCAACCGGCAGGGACAGCCTCCTGTCGAAAATAAGCTTTTCGTCACCGTCCACAGCAGCCAGGGAGGTGGTATAAGCGGAAGTGTCCAGCCCCAGGTATATTTTCCCATCAAGACTCTCTTTCAAAAGCTTCTCCTGCCGCCCGATCCAGAACACCGTTTATAAAGCCGACCGCTTCCCCGGTGCTGCCAAACTTTTTGGCCAGCTCCAGGGCTTCGTTGATAGACACTGCCGGCGGGATATCGGGGCGGTAAATAATTTCGTACAGGGCCAGCCGGAGCAGGTTCCGATCTACTGCGGATAGCCTGTCCAGCTCCCATTTGACCAAATGTTTCTTGATGATCCGGTCCAGCTGCTCAAGATTACTGACTGTGCTGGCCACCAGATCTTCAACAAACTGCTCGTCTTGTTCATGGAACTTATAATCTTCCAAAGAACGCTTCAGGGCCTGCTGCACCCTGCATTTACCGATATCAACTTGAAAAAGAGCTTTAAAAGCAGCTTCTCTAGCTAAGCGACGGGACAATCGGCCACTACCTCCGTGCTGTGATTATCCAGGCGGATAAAGAAAATTTTGCCGCCTGCCGGACTAACCCTCATTCCGACTCATCTCTTGTGGAAAAAACGCGCCTGAAAAAGCTGCCCACGTCTTTACTGAGATCAAGCCTCCAGCCGATCAATATCCCCAGAGCGATGCAAAAGTAGATAAAAACACTCCACCAGAAACCATAGTTTACAACCAGCAGGGCAAATACCAGGCCCAGCAGGCCGCCCAGGATTTTACCCCAGTGCTTGTTGATTAGTGTCCACCAGTTCATTTCGGTCAAGGTATGCTCCCCCTTTTAACTTTGATTCGGATCTATTTTTTGGATGGAGCCTGATCGGTAACAATATTTTCAACCATAACTTTTACTTCATGGACGGTAATACCGGTAATTTCTTCAACGTATTCCTTGATTTTTGACTGCAGCTCGCTGGTCACTCCCGGCATGGCGACATCAGGCATGACCCTGATCTTCACCGAGATAACCAGCCCATCCTGCGTAAAAGAAACCTGCCGGCTGACATCCTTGATACCCTGGGTTTGCTGAACAACCCTTAACACCATGTTTTCAATGGCCGCTATAGAGATGGCGACTTCGCCAAATTCGCTTCCCTTCAGCACAGCATTACCCGGTCCTTTGGAACGGCGTAAACCAAGGATCAGTAAAATCAGGGCGATGAGCAGCAGCGCTCCGGTAACGGACAGTGCGATCTCTTCGCTAACCCAGGCGGGCAGATAAACAGCAAGGCCGGGGACCAGGTTATAATAAACTGCCAGCAGGAACAGGGCGCCTCCGATCAACAGTAACGCCACAAATACCGCTATTACTTTAGCCAGCGTTTTCATAGAAATTCCCCCTTTTTGTTTATATAAAGGTTGTTGCTACTCCTTGCTTTCTTCTGCCTCTTCGCTTTCCGCGGCCTCTTCTTCCCGGGGGAACTGGACGCCCTGCACGTGGACATTGACCTGGGATACGCTGAGCCCGGTCATGTTCTCCACTGTTTTCTTGACGCTCTCCTGGATATCCCAGGCTACGTCTGGAATGCGGGCGCCGTAATCAACGACGATAAAAATATCTACCTTGGCTTCCTCAGTGCCAACTTCAACCTTAATTCCCTTGGAAAGGTTTTTACGGCCGAGCACTTCAGCAATGCCGCCGCCTATTCCGCCGCTCATCGAAGCAACTCCTTCAATGTCGGTTGCAGCCAACCCGGCAATTATGGAAACCACTTCTTCGGCAATCCTGACTTCTCCAAGTTCGGTTGGCAGGGACCGGCTTTCTTCGTTAGCCATTTTATTACCTCCCGATTCATTTATTAGTAAGCTCCAAACTTACTTTATACAGTTAATTATAACAGACAAGGGTGGTTCATTCAATTTAAGGAAGCTTAAAAACTCCTGTTTTTTAAGGTTTTTGCCCTTATTCTTCGCTATTCTCTTCTTCCGGGAGCTCCTCTAAGTCTTCATACCACTCTTCGTCGTCAACCAGCACCGCTTCTCCACACCCGGGACAGGTGACCTCGATCGCCGAATCCTGGTCCAGAATGCTTTCATCGAACACCACTATTTCCCGGCAATTGGGGCATTCAATGGAAAAACCGTCTTCGTAGTCTTCATCGTCATCTTCGTAATCTTCCTCTTCGTCTTCATAGAAATCTTCTTCAATTTCACCCAGATCGTCATCGATTGCTTCCGTATACTCGAATAACTCCTCGTAATCAACTCTGAGGTGTTCTATTTCATCAGCCATATCTTCAAGCAGATCGATGATTCGCTGCAGGATTTTTTGCTCCTTGCTCTCTTCCCCCAGGTCAATTCCTTCCGTATAGCCTCTCAAGTACGACACTCTTGCTTTCAAATCTTCGTGCACAGCTATTCCCTCCTTTTGGTATTGGCGTTCATTAATCAGGCCCGTTCCATATAATTGCCGGTACGGGTATCAATCTTGATTTGATCTCCGGGATTTATAAACAGGGGCACCTGGACTACCAGGCCGGTTTCCATGGTGGCCGGTTTGGTGGCTCCGGAAGCGGTATCGCCTTTCAGGCCCGGTTCTGTGTCGGCCACCTGCAGGGTTACCGTAACCGGCAGATCCACTCCCACCACTTCGTCCCCGTGCATGAGAACCTGGAGGCGGTCATTTTCCTTCAGGTACTTGACCCCATCGCCCAGCTTCTCGTCGGTAATAATTATCTGTTCGTAAGTTTCCAGGTCCATCAGGTAAAATAAATCTTCGTCCCGGTAGAGGTACTCCATTTCCTTGCGCTCCAGGTGTGCGCGGGGCACTTTTTCGCCGGCTCTGAAAGTGTGCTCGATAATCGATCCCGAGCGAATATTTTTTAACTTGGAACGGACAAACGCGGCGCCCTTACCCGGCTTAACGTGTTGAAACTCAAGGACGGTATATATTTCTCCTCCCATTTCAATTGTTATCCCGGTATGAAATTCATTGGTTGAAATCATCTTGACTAGAGCCTGCCCTTCTGTGGATTAGATATTATTATATGACCGTCAAATCGCGGGGGCTTTTAGTTAAAACCTCGCCGCCGTTTTCGGTAACCGCAACCATGTCTTCAATCCTGATCCCGCACCAGCCCTTTATGTATATACCCGGTTCAATTGTCACCGTCATGCCCGGTTCGAGGACGGTGACGCTCCGCGGGTTCAACACCGGCTGTTCATGGGTTTCCAGGCCGATACCGTGGCCCAGGCCATGTCCGAAATAATTGGCGTAACCGGCCTGGTCGATAATATTGCGGGCAACGGCGTCGAGCTCGCTGGCTTTCATTCCCGGTTTGACGGCTTTGACTGCTTCCTGCTGAGCTTCAAGGACCAGGTTATAAAGGTCGCGCTGCTTTTGATCGATCCGGCCCAGGGCCAGGGTCCTGGTCATATCGGTGGCATAGCTGTTAAAAACGGCCCCGTAGTCGATGGTAACCAGTTCGCCTTCCCGCATAAGCCGGTTTGACGCCGTGCCGTGCGGCATAGCGCCTCTTTCTCCCGAGGCAACAATAAACTGGAAAGATCTTTCCTGGGCTCCCTGCCTGAGCAGAAATATTTCCAGCTCCAGGGCCAGTTGCTTTTCCGGCAGGCCCGGCTTGATAAACGATAAGATAAATTCATAAGCGCGGTCGAGAACCCGGGCCCCGCTTCGCAGGGCTTCAATTTCAGCTTCGCTCTTGCGCATACGCTTTTTTTCAACGGCATCTTCCACCGGGATCAGTTCCACCGGCAGCTTTTCCTGCATCTCCTGGTAGGCTGAGAATATAACATTTTTCGCTTCAAAGCCAATTTTTTTCCACCCGGCTTCATTGATTATCGGCACCAGGTTTTTATAAAGATCATCCTGCCATCTGCGGACCGAAAAATGTCCGGCCTGGGCGGCAGCCTGCTCCAGGTAGCGAAAATCGGTTACCAGGAATGCCTCATCCCGGCCGATCAGCAGGACACCGCTGCTTCCTTCAAAACCGCTCAGGTAGAGGCGGTTAACCGGATCGGTTATTAACATGGCATCAATGCTTTTTTCCGCCAGTGCTTTTCTAAATTCAGTTAATCGCTCACTCATAATTTTTGCCCCGCTGCTTTTTAATGACATTTACCAGCGCTTCCAGCCCCAGCAGATAACTGTCCGCGCCCAGGCCGCACAACAAACCGCTGGCTTCCGGAGCAATCACCGACCGGCGCCGAAAGGGTTCCCGGGCAAAAATATTGCTCAGGTGAACTTCAATTAGGGGCAAACCGGCTGCCGCAAGGGCGTCTCTCAAAGCATAGCTGTAGTGAGTAAAGGCGCCCGGGTTAATCAGGATGCCGTCGATACGGGAACAGGCTTCCTGGACCTTGTCGATCAGGGCCCCTTCGCTGTTGGATTGAAACAGTTCCACCGTGGCCTCCAGCTCTGCGGCCCTTGTTTCCAGGAGCTGGTTAATCTCGGCCAGGGTTTGGTGGCCGTAAAGGGCGGGCTCCCTCTGGCCAAGCATATTCAAGTTGGGGCCGTGCAGAACCAGTAGATTGCAGGCGGCCATAGTATTCACCCCCGGAAAAAGCAATAACCCTAAATTTCCCGGATCCGCTGTAAAAATCCTGCTTATCCGGATCAGAAATTTATTTAAATGGTCGAACGGCGTTTTCTCCAGTTTAACAGATTAATGGTGATTTAAACAGGATATAATTTTCGAGGCTACCTGGCTGGGAAGCCTGGCGGTGGTATCAATTACATAATTACAGTCCCGGTAACAGGGCTCTCTTTCTTTCAGCATGCCGGCAATTGTCCGGGCCGGATCGGAGGTGTTTAAAAGGGGCCTGGTCCCGGTTTTAGAAATTCGCCGGTAGATTTCTTCCGCTGTAGCCCTGAGCAGAAATACGGGGCCCAGTTTCTTTAACAGCCTCCTGTTATCTTCTCTCAGCACCGCTCCCCCGCCGGTGGCAATGACCAGGGTCCCCGGCTCACAGGCAGCCAGGTCCCTCAGCGTTTCAGTTTCCAGGTCCCGGAAATGCTCTTCGCCGTGCCTTTCGAAGATGTCAGGAATACTTAAGCCGGCCTTCTGTTCCACCAGCTGATCCGTATCCAGGAAAGATCTGCCGAGGCGTTTTGCCACTATAAGGCCTACCGCGGTCTTGCCGGTCCCCATGAACCCGGTCAAAATGATCTGGTTTTGCTCTCCCCGGGAGTGAACTGTGATCATTCCTCGCTTACTAAGCTGACTTCATTATCATACCATAACAGCAGTGGATAAACGAGCCCTTGCACATCCTGCGGCGTTTCCATCACGGTTCCGGGGGGCTGCCGGAAATCCTGACCCTTCCGGTTGCCGGGGTGACAATAACGTATATCCTGTCGCCGGCGCTGTTGCCCAGGCCTATCCTCCCGCCGCTGCTGGGTGAGCCGTTATAATTATAGCGCAGGTAATAAATATTATTTAGCTTTGGAAATAACCGCTCTTTATAGGTTATCCCTTCAGGAAAGTAAACGGTGTAATAGTCGTGGGTTTTGGTATCGACAACCCGGTACCTGTCGTTGTCCCGAAATTCAATGGTCTGCCCGCAGCCGCTTGTAATCGCCTTCTGCTGGGCTTTACGCATTTCCGTGGCTAAAGCCCTGGCCGCTATTTCCAGGTTCCTTTTCTCCCCGAAGCCCTGCAGGGCCGGAGCGGCAACGGCAAGGATAATGCCGATCAAAGCCAGGACACAGAGCAGTTCAATCAGGGTGAAAGCGCTCTCTTTTCCGGCCCGCTTTCTAACGGGTAAGCATTTATTTGTCCGCTTTCTGCGCACCTTTCTAGCCGCCTTTGTCTTTATTAATCGCTCTTTTCGGGCCGCTCATCAAAGAGGGCGCACTTTTCGGCATATTCGGCCCGCTCGCTGTCGAAGAGGCTGTTAAATGTGGCCCTGACCACTTCACCAGGGGTGGTGACCCCTGCTTCCAGGCATCTCAGGCCGCCGGCCACCAGGGGCTGCATCCCCTGTTCCACCGCCTTGCTGTGGATTTCCGCCGCCGGGGCCTGCCGCAGGATCAGGGCCTGCAGTTCCCGGCTCATAACCAGGAGTTCCTGGATCGACGTGCGCCCGCGGTAGCCGGTATGGTTGCAGCGCCGGCAGCCGGAACCGCGGTAGAGGCGGGCGGGAGGATCTTTTTCAAAGTAACCGCGATAAAGCTCTTTTTCTTCCGCCTTCAAACGATAACCAGCCAGGCATTGCGGGCAGTTTTTCCTGATCAGGCGCTGGGCAATCACGCCCACCATGGAAGCGGTGACCATGAAAGGCTCCAGGCCCATATCGGTTAACCTGGTTACTGCGCCGGCAGCGCTGCCCGTATGGAGAGTGGATAGCACCAGGTGGCCGGTGAGGGCGGCCTGGGTGGCAATCTTCGCCGTCTCCAGGTCCCTTATTTCGCCAATCATAATAATATCGGGGTCCTGCCGCAGAATTGAACGCAGGGTGTTGGCAAAGGTGCGGTTAATCCTGCGGTTGACTGGAACCTGGTTAATCCCTTTTAACTGGTATTCTACCGGATCTTCCACCGTGATGATGTTGTAGGCGGGGCTGTTCAGGTAATGAAGGGCCGAATAAAGGGTGGTGGTTTTGCCGCCCCCGGTCGGTCCGGTAACCAGGATCATCCCGGAGCGGTTAAAAAGGAGCCGCTGCAAAAGCCGGTAGCTTTCGGGGGAAAACCCGAGCCGGTCCAGGGGAAGGATGATTTTCTGTTTGTCCAGGACGCGGATCACCACTTTTTCCCCGTGCACTGTGGGCATGGTGGAAACCCTTAAATTTACCTCCTGGCCTGCTTTATGGTAATGAATATTGCCATCCTGGGCCAGTCTTTTTTCGGCAATATCAAGGTTGGCCATAATCTTCACCCTTGATATGATGTGGCTTTTTTTATAACGACCAGGAACAGCGAGATCGTGAAGCGCCCCGTCAAGACGCATCCTGATGCGCAGCTTTTCTTCGGCAGGTTCAAGATGGATATCGCTTGCCCCCTCTTCAAGGGCCCTCTCGATCAGGGAATTGACCAGCTTGATTACCGGCGCATCTTCCGCGGATGGTGCCGGATCTGAATAGGCCCCGGTTTCTTTGACTGCGCTGCCCTCCTCCCGTTCCTCGGGAACCGGATAAGCGGCCGGATCGTAATAATGACTGATGGTGTAAGAAACAGCCTTTTCGCCGGCTATTACCGGGCACACCTCCAGCCCGGTCATCATGGCAACATCGTCTATGGCCGCCAGGTCCAGGGGGTCGGCCATGGCCAGGTAGAGTTTCTCTCCTTTAACGCCGAGGGGCACCACCCGGTAACGGCGGGCCATATCCGCCGTTATGCGCTGAACCGTCTCCTCTTCCAGTTTGTGGTTGTATAAATTAATGCGGGGAATATTAAGCAGTTCTTCCATAATCGTAGCCGCTGTTTCCTCGCCCAGCAGCTCTTTTTCAATCAACAGCCCGGCCAGGGACTTTCCCGTCGCCTGTTTTTCCCTGAGCAGAAGTTCCCGCTTTTCAGCGGGAATGGCCGCGGCTTCAAGCAGGGCTTTTTCAATTTGGTCTCGATTTGGCCTACCCATGGCGGTTCTCCTTTTTCTGTTATCAACTAAGAAGTAATTATGACGGCTATAAATACCCGGAACCCGCCGCCTTTTGCATAACCTCTACCGGCGCTTCTTCGCCGGTGAACAGTTGAAAAGACTTCACGGCCTGCCAGACAAGCATTCCCAGGCCGTTACAGGCATGCCCCCCTTTCTGCTCAAATGTCTTCATTACTCCCGTCTGTTCGGGTTTGTAACGCAGATCAATTAAAATCTGATTTTTCTCCAGGCCGTCGAGGCCCGCAAGGGCTTCATTAAATTCAGGCACATCAACAGGCAGGCTGTATACCACCAGCCGGCACCGGGGCAATACTGCAGCCAGGTTCCGCCCGTCAAGGGCGGTATAACTGCTTTTTCTTAATGGTGTTTGTTCGGTTAGCAGGTTAGCAAGGGCCCGCCCCTGTGGTTGAGAGCGGTTGGCTATGATGATCTCTCCGGCCCCTTTTTCCGCCAGGGTGTAGGCCACGGCCCTGGCCGCTCCGCCGGCCCCGACCACCAGAACCGTTTGGCCCGTAGTATAAGCGGGATCAACACGGCGAAGAAAAAGGTAAAAACCTTCCCCGTCAGTAGTAGCGCCGTGCAGCCTGCCGCTGCGGTTGACAATGGTATTAACCGATCGAACCAGGGCTGCCTGTTCGGAAACTGAATCGAGGCAGGCAATGACCTCTTCTTTAAAAGGAGCGGTAACATTAGCCCCGGCCACGGCCAGGGCCCTGATCCCGTATACCGCTGTCCCAATTTGACCTCTATCTACCGGGCAGGCCAGGTAAGCGCAGTTAAGGCCGAGAGAAGCAAAAGCGGCATTATGCATAGGAGGAGAAAGGGAATGCGCAACAGGGTTACCCAGCAGAAGGTAAAGCTTGGTCCTGGCATCAATAAGCAATACCGCTCACCGGCCTTTTTAAAATTGATTATTTAATAGTATATCACAGCATGAATTGTACTGAAAGGCTCAGAATTGTGATTATCAACTAATTTTAACTGATTGTATAAATTTGTGCAGGAATATTGTAAATGCTGTCGAATACCAATAATTTAATCGAATAAAAGCAGAAGCGGCATTATATTGCGAGCAAAGGGGCGAGAAATGATTGTTTAACAGCGCAGATATTTTCTTAACAACTTTGATTTTCATTTTAGGGCTCTTCTTCGGCAGTTTTTTAAATGTCATTGTTTACCGCCTTCCCATCGGCCTTTCTGTTGTCAGGCCTTCTTCCCGGTGCCCCCATTGCAATAAAAAACTGGGCGTAATTGAACTGGTCCCGGTTATCGGCTACCTGGTCTTAAAAGGACGCTGCCGCGATTGCGGAGCCCGAATCGGAATCCGCTACCCCCTGGTTGAAATATTGACCGGCCTGCTTTTCCTCCTTACTTATCTTTATTACAACCTCACCCTGGAATTTTTTATCTATGTTACCCTGCTCTATTTGCTCTTTGCCATCGCCCAGATTGACCTCCACCACCGCATAGTGCCCAACATTTTGGTGGGAGTCGGCCTGTTAATCGGCCTGTTTTTTTACCTGCCCCACCTTTTAA
>PWFM01000006.1 GCA_003553895.1 Syntrophomonadaceae bacterium
CAGCAGCTCCATTCTGCCCTTTAAAGCCTCAAGGGCCCCGGCATCGATTACCATGGGCACAGGTGAAGCTGCGATCACCTGTTTAAGCAGTTCGGCCGCATCGCTGCCCGGATCAAGACCGGGTCCAATGGCGAGGGCATCACAATTTCCTGCCCGCTCCAGGATGGTTCCCGACGCAGCAGAGCTTACAAGGCCTGGAGCTGCTTCTTCAAGGGAAATAGTAATCACTTCTACCAGCCGAGCGCTTACAACAGGTTCCAGGCTTCGGGGCACCGCCAGGTAGGCCAGGCCCGCACCGCCCATCAAGGCCGATTCCCCGGCCAAAACGGCTGCCCCGGTCATTCCGGGTGAACCGGCTACGACCAGGACGCGGCCCAGGCTGCCTTTGTGGACAGATTTGTTCCACGAAGGCAAAAGATCCTGGATTTGGCCGGGAGTAAGTAAGTCAACCGGCTCATTTTCAACCAGGACAGAAGGGATATTGATCTGGCCTACATAAACCTCACCGGCCTTTTCGGCTCCCCCATTACCGAAAAGCCCCAGTTTGGGATAAGCAAAAGTTACCGTCCAGTCGGCCTGGACAGCACAGCCCATAACCGCCCCGGTGTCGCCATTTACACCCGAAGGGATATCAACTGCAACCACGGGAAGGCCCAATTCATTTACGCTTTCGACCAGTTCCGCAAACAGACCCTCCACATCCCTACCGGCTCCAATACCCAGCAGGGCATCGACTAAAAAATCGGCATGCTTAATCTCTTCCCGGAAGCGGTCCAGGTTGCCGCTTTCTTCAAGGCGATTAATTGGACCATCTGTTCTTTCCATAAATTGTTCATTAATCCCGGCATCACCCCTGTAACCGCCCGGTTTTACAGTGCTCCACAGTGAACCGGTGAGTCCGGCATTTTTTAGGAGCCTGGCTATGGCAAGGCCGTCGCCGCCGTTATTACCGGGCCCGGCCAGGACGGTAAAGCGCTTCGCCCGGGGCAGTTTGTGCCTGATCAATTCCACCGTTCGAACAGCCGCCGTCTCCATCAAGACCGCTCCGGGCATGCCCAGTTCCTCGATCGTTTTCCGGTCCGCTTCTTTCATCGCCGCGCTGCTGAGCGCTTTCATCTCACCGACCACCTTTCTGCAGGCCCGGTACAATCTGTATTTTACCGGGTATTTTATTATAATTTCGATAACTATTGATTTTTCTCCTTCCTGTCGCATAAATTGTAATATATATTACAAAACAAATGCTTGCTTTTTAACTCACCTGATGATAATATTCTAGTGTTTTAGAGGAATGAAAGGAGGTACAGGGTTTGCCTAATATTAGATCAGCAGCCAAAAGGGCAAGACAGGCCGAAAAACGCGAATTAAGAAATAAGCGCATCAAGAGCCTGGTTAAAACTTCTATCCGCAACTTCGAGGAAGCGCTCCAGGGCGGAGACGAAGAAGAAGCAAAAAACAGGCTCAACCAGGCTGTTCGCCAGATTGACAAGGCGGCGGCCAAGGGGATTTTGCATAGAAACAATGCAGCCCGCAAAAAGTCCAGCCTTTCCCGCAGGTTTAACCAGAGCGCAACCGGTTAAACTTACAGAATGGACAATTAATCCGGCCGGGTTAATTATAAAGCTTAATAATGTAAAAACACCAGCCTTATTTCCGCCAGGACGGCAGAAAAGGCTGGTTTGTATTTTGCCACTTTTTTATTAAAAGGCTCGGCATCGCTGCGCGATACAGCCAAGCGAGGCGGAAAGAACATAATAATTGGGGTTATTACAACCTTACGTTTGATTTTTTAAGACAGGAACCTTATGATCGATCAGTTTCTCCGCCAGCCAGGCGCTGGCTTCCCCTACCACGGCCGGGCATTTATCTTTATGACCGCCCCTTTCTTCGTACTCATAATATTCGTCATTGTCAAGAAAACGATAAGCAGTTCCAAAGAAGTAGTTCTGAACTTCGCGGCAGGTCTCGCCCCCGTACTTGTCTCGGAACATATCCCAGTATTCCTGAACTAAAGGCCCCGGGCGCCGCAGAAGGCTAATATCGGAGAATTCTTCGCGGGAACGCCCGAAAAAATAACTGAGGACCATAATCCCACCGGTCAAAGCACCGCAGGTTCCTTCAATTGACGAAGCTATTCCGCCAGAAAAAGAGGTTGCTGATTTAAAAACGGCGTTGTTCAAAGGGAAAAAATCCTGGATTGCTCCTACCACACACTGGGCACAACCATAGTAACGCTGCTCCAGGTCATAACCACGCTGATATACTTCACGGACCAGTTTTTCTTTATCTATACCTGCTCTTTCAACCATCTGGATCACTCCTTTTTATTTCAACCTTTCGGCGGCTAAATTATAAGTATTACCGTTGCACAACGCTTTGCGCATAATCAATCCTGCTTAAAACTAATTGTAACGCCTGAACAGGCTCTAAGCAACCGGTTTTGATCTGGTAATCAGTTTTCTGAAGAACTAACAACACTTCTTCCAGGGCCCTGCGGTCATAGAGGCCTGTTTGCTCTCTCAATTTTCGGGCCACAAAGGGCTGGACACCAAGAACGGAAGCCAGATCGCCTCCCCCCCGTCCTTCTTCGAGCAAACTGTAGGCCTGTAAAAGCATCCGGTAATGGCGGGCCAGCATAAATAATATAAGCAGGGGTTGTTCACGCCTCTCCAAAAGCAGATCCAGGATATTCCGGGCTGTGGCCGGTTTGCCCTCGGCCAGGGCATCAGCAAGTTTAAAAACATTGCCCTGCAGGTCACCGGAAAACAACATATCCACTGTATCAGCGGTTATCGTATCATTCTCTTCCCCCAGGTAGGCGCAGTATTTTTCCAGCTCCCTGGAGAGGTAATGCAGGTTATGATCGCCGGCTAAAAGCAGCCTTTCCACTGCTGCCCGGTCTATTTTCTTACCCATCCGTTCGACTTTCCTGCGAATCCATGCCGCCAGGGTATCACCCTTCAGGGGGGCGCATTCAACGACCACACCTT
Source organism: Syntrophomonadaceae bacterium (assembly GCA_003553895.1). Lineage (GTDB taxonomy): Bacteria > Bacillota > Dethiobacteria > DTU022 > DTU022 > B1SED10-74M. Next base: position 2,991 of record PWFM01000006.1, read on the forward strand.
TTTTATCGATAAGCTTAAACAGGCGCCTGCGCCGATCGACTCCCGGGGCTAAAAAAACAATGATGCTGTCCGGTACATCTGGGGCCTTGATATCAAGGTATTCGGAGAGTGATTCAGCCTCCCGCTTCTCCCGGCTGTCCGGCTCCGGCTCCTCACCGGGTTCTTCCTCAGCTGTTTTTTTTCGGGGCGGAGCCAGGTAGGGTGGATTGTTAACAACAACAAGCCGGCGCCGGGTAAAAAGGCCTCCCTCGCTCAACCCGGCAATAATCTCTTCCAAGTCTTGTTCAGCGCCGTCCATCTTCTCCAGGCCAAACTCTGCCTCCGTTCCCAGGAAACTGTCTGCCAGGCGGGATGTAAATTCCTCCTGGAGATACCTTTCATCGCCAAAAAAAAGGTACCCCGGCGCAAATTTTCCTTCTTTAAATTGTTTTAGTAAAACCTGATAAGATATCATGATTAACCTCACTATCTCTTCTTCTGCAGGGAGCTGGCCCATAGGCGCCTTGATTCAGGCAAGAAAATGACCAGGACCGTAAAAATTTCCAGTCGGCCAACCACCATCAGAATCGATAAAAGCAATTGTCCGGCCGGCGGTATAACCTGGTATGTCTCCACCGGTCCGACGCTGCCAAGTCCGGGCCCAACGTTACCGATAGTTGCCGCCACGGCAGAAAAAGCCGTTTCCGTATCCAGGCCCATCAGGGCCAGGAGCAGGGTTGAGCCAATTGTAAGTAAAGCGTATAAAAACCCAAACCCCATCACCGAGCGAAGCACTTCTTCATTAACATGCTGCCTGCCCAACTTAACTGAAGAAATAGCCGAAGGATGAATCACCCGGGCCAATTCGCGGAAAGCATACTTAAACATTAACATCCAGCGGACCTGCTTCATGGCGCCGCCCGTTGAACCCCCGCAGCCTCCGATAAACATAACGGTCAGCAAAAAAAGGCGGGAAAAACTA
>PWFM01000068.1 GCA_003553895.1 Syntrophomonadaceae bacterium
AAACTATTATCGAGCTTGATAATGAGGGTATCATTACCGATGCCAGGATGAGGTTTTTTGTCCAGAAGGACGGTTTCTGGATCCCCAGGCAAAGCGGCAATTCATTTGTTGAGGTCGATTTTGATGCTGATCCCACCAGGGCTGTTCCAGGTGAGGACTACAGCCCCGGAGACTCCATGTTTACCATATACAATGCTGATATGATGTCTTTTTACGCCGCGGCTGTAAATGATCAGGGTGAAACAGCGGCGGCGCTGGTATGCCCGACAACCCGTTATCAATTCGAAATCAAGCTCCCGGATGATTTTGACTACGATACTCCTTTCGGGGAGTTGACGATAGAAAGCGGAAAGCTGGTTCCGTCCACCCTTACTTCAGGGTCGGGGATCTTGCGGCCTGAAAGCTGGGATGAGCTGGAAGACAGGAACTTCCTTAATATCGAGACTTACTCCTATGTTGTTACCCAGCGCGGCACCTTTGGTGGATTAAACGAAGAGTCGTCTACCAGGGAGTTCATGGAAGCCATGGGGGTCGAATTTTCTGATGGCCGGCCCCGGTCCATGGAAGTGGAATATGGCTACTTCGGTATGGGCGGTTGGGCCGGTAATTATAGGAGCATCGAAGATTACCTGGCAGGTCAAAATGCCAGGGATTTGACCTCGTTGGTCGACTGGTCCATCGAACGTTATGCCGGCGGAATCAACGAAGAGAACCAGTTCGGTATTGATGTTGAATCCGGAGCGACCCGGACCGTTCAGGACGGTGTTGATACCATTTCCGGCGCTACTGTTAGAATGTCAAGGGAGTCGACTTCCTACCAGCGGGCACTGGTTGAAGCCGGTATTATTCGCGAACAGGACGTAATTATTGGCAGGTTTTAAAAAAGAAAAGGTTACTTAGACCAGGATCTGGCACTGCCCATCCTGCTTAAGAAAAACCACCCTCCCCTTCCATCAGCCTATTCAGCCCCCGGTTTTTTATTAAAGCCCGGGGGTTGAACTTTTTAAGCGCCCCCGGCATTAAATAATTTTTACTGCTGATACGAATAATTAATGATTAATATTTTTAATAAAGGCAGGAATCATTATTAATAAATAGAATAAAATAATAACGACATAATTATAGGAGGTATGAGAATGAGTGTAAAAGTTGGCCAGGTGGCCCCGGATTTTGAAGCCAATGCCTATGTAGACGGCGGTTTCAAGAAGGTTAAACTTTCAGATTACAAGGATAAATGGGTGGTGCTCTGCTTTTATCCCGGTGATTTTACCTTTGTCTGACCGACAGAATTGGCGTCAGTTGCCGCCAGGTATAAAGAACTGCAGGATCTGGGAGTAGAAGTCTTATCATGCAGTGTGGACAGCCAGTTTACCCATAAAATCTGGCAGGAAGTGGAGCTTTCAAAAATGGTTGAAGGTGGCGTTCCCTTTCCGATGTTATCAGATACAGGTGGACGGATCGGCAGTTTGTATGGAGTTTACGACGAAGAAGGCGGGGGAAATGTGCGGGGCCGTTTCTTGATTGATCCGGACGGCAAAATCCAGGCCATGGAAGTGCTTACCCCTCCCGTTGGCCGCAATTTTTCCGAACTGGTCCGCCAGGTGCAGGCTTTCCAGCATGTGCGTAAAACCGGCGAACCCACACCGGCCGGCTGGCAGCCGGGCAAAAAATCCCTCAAGCCGGGCCCAGAACTGGTAGGCAAGGTTTGGGAAGCCTGGAAAATCGGCGATTAACAACTACAGGGGAGATATGTGTCATGTTTAAATTTTATTGCTTTCCAACCTGAGCCACCTGTCGAAAAGCGAAAGCGTGGCTTTCCGAGCATAATGTTGAATTAAATTATCATGACATATTGAAGCAGCCCCTGGAGGAAGAAGAACTGGCTGAACTGGCCTCCCGGGGTGGAACCAGCATCAAGGGTTTGCTCAATCCGGGCAGTAAAGGGTTTAGGGATCTAAAACTTGATCTGGACATTATCACTGATTCGGAAGCGGCCGAGCTGATCAAGAAGAACCCTAAAATTATGCGCAGGCCTCTTTTAACCGATCATAAAAGTTTGGTTGCCGGTTTTAATCCGGAGGAATACACGGCCATGATTGGCTCCGGGTAAGGGAACCGGCAAATTGGCAGGAATTTTACTTTCTCCGGGGTAGAAATTGGATTGTGAATATTTTTGAGGCCGGATATTTGATCATATCCGGCCTTTTTGTCATAATATAGTCAAGTTCGCCCGGTGGCTTGATCATAAAGCCGGAGCATGCCCTTACGGGAAAGGGAGGTATTCGATCGTGAAAAAGTTCTTTTCCGGAGTGACCATTGAGTGCGCAAGCGGCGATATCGCGGGACAGAAAGATATGGCGGCGGTAGTCAATGCCGCCAATGCCCAGCTGAAGCCAGGCGGTGGTGTAGCGGGCGCGCTGCACCGGGCGGCAGGTCCGGGACTTGAAGAGGAATGCCGGCCCCTGGCGCCGATTAAGCCCGGTGAAGCAGTCATAACAGGAGGGCACAATTTACCGAACAAGTATGTGATTCACTGTCTCGGTCCTGTCTACGGCAAGGACAAGCCCGAAGAAAAATTCCTGGCCGATTGTTACCGTAATGCCCTGCGCCTGGCTGAAGAGAAAAAAATCGATTCGGTAGCTTTTCCATCTCTTTCAACAGGAGCTTTTGGCTACCCGATGGAAGATGCGGCTGAAATTGCCTTCAAGACCATCAAAGAAGTTGCCCCTGAGCTGCAGGAAGTAAAACATCTCCGTTTTGTCCTGCGGGGAGGGCAGGCCATCGAAATTCATCAGCAGTGCCTGGAAAAAGTATTCGGGCAGTAGTTTAATTGTTTTGTCACTACAGATTATTGCCTTTAATGAATGTTAAGAGGCGATATGGTGACTGTTCGAGCGTCCCTTAAAGCAAAGCTTTAAGGCCGAAGGAAAGACGGGGAACCGTCCCCTGTGGTTTAGCAGCTCTGTTTGTAGTAATAGTGTTTTTTTAATAATGTGATTGAGAAGCATGCCGGTATGGCAAACGGTCTATACGGGCTTTGCCCGTTTTCTGAGTCCGTCTTGCTTCCCTTTTAACTGTCGAAAAGAAGGGAGCATTAATCATTGCATTTAATCGAAGCGCTTATTTTTGGTATTGTCCAGGGGATTTCTGAGTTTTTGCCTATATCCAGCACCGCCCACATAATAATAGTTGAGCTGCTGCTCGGCTATAACTTTCCCGGCCTGGCTTTTGAAATATACCTCCATATTGCCTCGGTGTTTGCGGTTATGCTTTATTTCCGCCGCGAGCTATGGGCGGTAATAACCGGTTTTTTCAGTTATTTCAGCAAGCAAACAGCAGAAAACAGGGTTCACTTCATGTTTGGGATTTATATCATTGTTGCTACGGCCATTACCGGGGTGCTGGGCATATTTTTAAAATTCCAGGTTGTAGATGTTATGAAAACACCGGCTTTCATAGCTGCTGCCCTGGCAGTGACCGGAACGGCCTTAATCTTGATTGAACGGTTCAAGGAATACGGTAATCGCAGGGAAGATAAAATGACCTACCTTGATGCTGTGCTGGTAGGGCTGGCCCAGACCGTGGCTGTCCTTCCGGGTATATCAAGATCGGGCTCGACGGTGATTGTTGCTCTCTGGGCCGGTCTGGACCGGGAAACCGCGGTGCGCTATTCCTTCCTGTTAGTAATACCGGCGATCCTGGGCTCTACTGTCCTGGCTATTGGAGATGTTTCCCTGGAGATCTGGGCCGCCGTGGGCACCGCTCCCCTGATTGTTTCCTTCCTGGCCTCGTTTATTTTCTCCTTGATCGGTATAGTATGGCTGATTGATTTTCTCAAAAAAGGGCGCCTGGTCTACTTTGCCGCCTACTGTTTTGTAGTCGCTTTCCTGGTTTACTTCTTTGTCCAGGAAATCCCCCCGACCATCTAAA
>PWFM01000159.1 GCA_003553895.1 Syntrophomonadaceae bacterium
AATCCTGCAAAATAGAAGTCGGCGATTAAAGGAAAAGCGGTTCGTTACCCAGCTTTACCCTCTTCAGGCCGGCCTTTTTAGCCGCTTCAAAACAGGCCTCGGCCTGGCGGCGGCTGGTGGGACGCAGGTCGCGCATCTGAAATTGCGGGAAAAACACCAGCAGTGAATAGGGGGGTAATGACCGTAAATACTTTTGCAATCTTGATTGGCACTGGTATAATATAAACACGAAATGAAAGCACTTTGCTGTCATCAATTCCTGCTGTTACCAAAGCTTATGTGGACCACATTTAAGCCTGAAACCATAGCTATAAAAATACTTGGACGCTAAAGTATTCCAGCATAAAACCGGCCGGGGTGATAATAATGGACCTGGACAGAAAAAAATTCCTTAAAAATATTTGCTATGTTGGAGGAGCAGGACTGCTCTACCTGGCCGGAGGAGCATGGCTGTTAAAAGCCTGTACCCCAATGGAAGAAACCAAACCTACCGAAAATGACAAAACAGAATTTAAAGAATGGCTGCCTGGATATGCCAGGCTGGAAGAAGAAGGCAAACTGGCTGAACGAATCGAGAGAGCCTACAGTATTTTCGAGGATTGCGAACTGTGCCCCCGCCGCTGCGGTGAAAACCGCGCCCGGGGTGAAACCGGTTTTTGCCAGACTACAGACAAAGCCGTGGTCTACAGCCGCCAGCCTCACTTCGGGGAAGAGCTGCCGCTGGTGGGAACAGGCGGGTCGGGAACTATTTTCTTTTCCAACTGCAACCTGCGCTGCGTTTTTTGCCAGAACTACCCGATTGCTCACAAAGGGCGGGGCCGGGAAGTATCCGATGAAGACATCGCAGGAATGATGCTCGACCTGCAGGACAGCGGCTGCCACAACATCAACCTGGTTACCCCCACCCATATTATGCCCAACATTCTCAATGCCACCAGGATAGCCTACAAGAACGGCCTGCACCTGCCGCTTTGCTACAACACCAGCGGCTATGAACGCAAAGAAATTATCGAGCTGTTGGACGGCATCGTCGATATTTACCTGCCCGATATGAAATTCATGGACGGGAAGCAGTCGGAAAAATACAACCTGGCCGAAGCTTACGACTACCCGGAAAAAGCCAAAGAGGCGATCCTGGAGATGAACCGCCAGGTTGGCGTCCTGGAAAAAGATGAGCGCGGCATCGCCCGGAAAGGATTGATGATCCGCCACCTGGTCATGCCCAACCGGGTTTCCAGCCCCCGCGATTTTGCATTCTGGGTAGCAGAGAACCTGCCCAAAGATACCTATGTTAATATCATGTCCCAGTACCGGGTCGAGTTCGAGGCTTTTGAATATGAAAAAATTGCCCGGGCAATAACCTCTGAAGAATTCGTTGAAGCCATAGACTGGGCGAAAGAGGCCGGACTGACAAACCTCGATGAGCGCTCCCTGGCCAGGTACGAAATCCACCGTGATCGCATGTAAAATAACCTGGACTTTAAAAATCCCTTAATCTTCGGGATAGCTAAAGCTGTCCTGTTAGCCCCCAAAACCCCTGAATAAAAACGCAAAGCGGCATTAAAAACACCTTTAGATAAAGTTGGACCGGGGAGAATCATGACAGCTACCTTTGTTTAAACCCACAACCCGGGCACACTTGCGCCACAGAACTCACAATTCCCATCCTGGAGCCTGATATCCTCGATTACAAACCCCTCTCTTTCAATAACTTTTTCCCCGCACCCGGGGCAAAAAGTATCTTCACCTTCATGGCCGGTAACCCGGGCCACGTAAACATATTTCAAACCAACTTCAAGAGCGGTGTTTCTGGCCTCATCAAGGGTGGAAGCAGGCGTCCGGGGCAGAGCCGACAATTTGTGCAGGGGATAGAAACGGGCGAAATGAAGGGGCACGTCCGCCCCAAGCTCGGCAGCAATCCACTCGCACATCTTTTTGATCTCATCCATTTCATCGTTCAAGGTGGGGATAACAATATTGGTTATTTCCAGGTGGACCCCAGAATTCTGGATAATTTTCAAGTTATTCAGGACTGTTTCCAAATCGCCACCCACGTATTCGCGGTAAAAATCTTCATTAAACCCTTTTAAGTCGACGTTGACCGCGTCCATCTTAGAAAGCAGTTCCTGTAAAGGTTCCCGGTTAATATAGGCTGCGGTGTGCATCAGGTTTAAATATCCCGCTTCCCTGGCCAGTTCTGCCACCGAAGCTGTATATTCATGGTAGATAACCGGCTCCCCGAAAGCAAAGCTTATTGATCGGACATCCTCCCCGGCCCTGGCATGCTCAAGCACCTTTTCCGGAGGCATGTCATAAGCATGGACTTCTTCGGGCGAAACCAGGGCCATATCACAGACCTCGCAGAACTGGCAGGCCAGGTTGCACCCTGCCGTCGATATGGAAAGGGCCCTGCTTCCGGGCAAGACGTGGAAGAAGGGTTTCCTCTCGACCGGGTCTTCCTGGACCAGGGCCGGATTGCCGTAAACCAGGCTGTAGCAAGAACCATCCCGGTTTTCCCGAACCCGGCAGAGCGCCCGTTCCCCCTCTTGCAGCTCGCATTCTTTCGGACACAGTTCACAGCGTATTTTATTACCTTCAAGTTTTGTATACCAGGGAGAACGTTTGGTCTTGATCAAGCCTTTTTTAGTTACCGCTTCTCCCGGATCAACTGGATCTGCAGGTGCTTCCGCCTGTTCTTCTCCAGGAGCACAACCGTAAATACCGGCCAGGCAAAACGAACAGATACCGGCTGCTCCCACTTTTATAAAATTCCTGCGGTTCAACCTGTTCCCAGGCTGTCTGTTACCCATAAAGAACCCCTCCTACAGGATAAGATTACTACAAAAGCGGTAAAATTGGCAATAGCGGCCAGGATACAGGCAGCCGAAATGCCGAAGACCGGAGCCACTACCGCACTGGTTAAAATGGCGCCAAGGCAGGCCCCAAACAGTTCGACTCCGTATACGATCCCTGCTGTTTTTTCGGCCCTCTTGTTCAGGGCCATGTAGCAAGCCAGTGAGATGGGAAAGTCTACACCGTTAATCAACCCCGCTGAAAAAGTGAGCAGGGAAAAGAGAGTGAAGATAACAGCCGGGGATTCTACAGCGGCAGCCCGGGGCAGAACAAGGGCAATCATAACGGCAAGGACTGATATGACAAGCTGAACTAAAGCCAGGGTTTTTATGCTGGCCTTGTATTTTATATAGCGGTTGGTCAGGTAAGCGCCCAGGGCCAGGCCGCCCATAAACAGGGCCATGATCAGGCCCACTATCTCATAAACAAACCCGTAAATACTTTGAAAAGAAAAGATCAGGGCAATTTGCAGGGCCATCGTGGAAAAACCGGTGGTAAAGACGGTAAAAATAACGGCAAAATTGGTGTCAGCCCCAACTTTTTTCAGCCCGGTTTTTATAGATCCATTCTCCCTGATATTGCCTCTATTTTTAAACCTTAAGCCCAGCACTGCCATTAAAGGAGCAAGGCAAAACGGAAAGACCCACCACCATGCCGCCCGCAGCGGCCACCACAACGTTCTGTCGTCATCAGGCCGGGTAAGCTGATCCCAGTGCATCAGGGTATAGTAATAACCGATGGGACGAAAGTCGGTATTGATAAAATAACGTTCTTGCACCGGTGGCAGATCCTTTTCAGCTGCTTCCTGCGCCTCGATAGGAGCCGGAGTTACAGGAGCCGCTGCGGGACCGGTGAGATGGGCGCCGCTGCTGCGCCCGTGGTTGCGCACCACCCAGTTTACCCGCCTGAGCTGGCTTTCTTCCAGCATAACCCGGTAATGTCCTGGTGAAAAGTCTTCTGTTTCAACACCCCTTTCCATGAAACGCTCTTCGAGGGTGACCACATCCAGGGAAACCTGGGTGGGTTCATTGGTGGCAAAATAAAACATGAACCGCTCGCC
>PWFM01000105.1 GCA_003553895.1 Syntrophomonadaceae bacterium
ACCGGCCGTCCAGGCGGGCTGATTTTAAGTTTTCTTGCAGGGAATGATGCCTGATCAAGTTTTGGAAAGGAACGCCGACGGCCTTGTCCTGTTCTATCTCAAAGAGGCGTTCCGCTGCGGGGTTAATCATTTCTACCTTCAGATCGCTACCGGTAAGAATTATACCGCTGCTCATTGAAGAAACAACACTTTCGAGCTTATTCTTCTGCCAGAGCACCTCTTCCATTTTTCCTTTAAGAGAGCGTCCCATCTCAGAAATGTTCTCAGCCAGTCCGGCCAGCTCATCCCTGCCCTCCACCATTAACTCGGGCATAAAGTTGCCGCCGGCTATTTCCCGGGCGGCGGCGCTTATTTTTGCTATCGGCCCGGTTATTTTACTGGAAAGAAGATATGCCGCCCCCAGGGCAAAAAGTGAGGATACAAAAAGCGCCCCCAGGATGAATAAGGCCAGGTCGGTTATCGCCTGGTTGATTGCGGCCAGGGGCAGGGCCAGCCGGATTACCGGAGACAGGCCATTATTAACGCCATTCCATAAATCATGATCAAGGGGAACGGCAAGATAAAACATTTCTTCATCAAGGGTGGCGCTGTATCTGCTGGCCACCCCTTTCTTTTTTACGGAGGCATCTTTTATTTCAGGACGGTCGCTGTGATTTTCCATCAGACCAGGGTCTTCATCAGAATCGGCCAGCACTACCCCTTCTTGGTCGACCAGGGTAATCCTGACTCCCAGTTCCCGGCCCAGTTCCTTACAGAGGGCATCAATTTCTTCGGGCCGGGCTTCCCGTTCCAGCATTTCTTCTACCAGGGATGTGGCAAACACGGCCTGGTTGAAAAGGCTTTCCCGCAGGTTATGCATATAAAAATAGTTAAGGAACCAGATAAAAAAGGCGCCGAGCAGGATCACAACCACGGCTATGACCACCAGGTAATATGAAATCAGACGGCGTCGAATACTATCAAACAATTATACCCCTCCCGGGCAAAAACGACTCTTCTTGAACCAGACCTGCGGTCACTTCCCAACAGAAAAACATCGGCAGGGAGCAAATATCTACTGCAATAACGACATCTTCATTCTGCTTAACCTACCTCTAAAATAATGATTAAACTAGTTGTTCTGCGGTTTTTCAGCAAAACGGTAACCGACCCCCCGCACCGTTTCTATATAGTGAGGGTGGGCCGGATCGGGTTCAATTTTTTGCCTCAGGTAGCGGACATGGACATCTACCGTTCGTGTATCCACTTCCACTTCATATCCCCAAACTCGATCCAGTAAAAGTTCCCTGGTCAAAACTTTCCCGGGGTTGGACATAAGAAGCTGCAGCAAGACAAATTCTTTATGGGTCAGGTTACAGACCTGCTCGCCAATTGTGACCTGGTGCCTTTCCGGGAAAAGCGAAATATTTCCTGCCCTGAACACTTTTTCTTCTTCCCGGCTGCTGCTTTCTGTGGTTCCCGTCAAATGATCCATCCTCCTGAGCATGGCCCGGACCCTGGCCACCAGCTCCCGTACGCTGAAGGGCTTGATCATATAGTCATCGGCGCCCATTTCCAGGCCGAGCACCCGGTCCAGTTCTTCTTTCCGGGCCGATAAAATCAGGATCGGTATCGAAGCAGCCTGATCACTGCTGCGCAACCTCCGGCATACTTCCAGCCCGTCTATTTCAGGCAGCATAATATCCAGGATAATCAAATCGGGGAAATACTCAAAAGCCAGGTTAAGCGCTTCCGTTCCACTGGCAGCGCTCAAAACCGTGTATCCTTCCTTTTCCAGGTGAAAAGAAATAAGGCGGACAATCTCTTCCTCATCTTCAACAACCAGGACCAGGCGTTTTTTTAAATCCCTTTTCGAGTTAGCCATAATGAAAAATAATGCTTAAGCCTCCCAAATATTATTCATAAACGTTTATTATTTTTTCAACCGCCGGTGTTTCAAATGGCTTATATAAATAGCCGGGCTTTCCACATTGTATATTTTGAATAATTGCAAAAACAGCAGCAAAAGGTTTTATAGTTTTTTTCATTTTAACACATATTTGAGCTTGCCAGTTAACATCTGGCGAGAGGCACTGCCCTCTCAGCAATATCAGTTTGCAAGGTGCCCCGATCTAAATTTGTTTTTAGCTTTATTAAATGGTAATATAAAATAAACTTGAGCCGGTAATATTTGGAATATAAAGCTTATTCTCTACAACTTAATTGGAGGTGTACTTATATTGAGTAAGCAGATTGAAACAATGGACGGAAACACTGCCACTTCTTACATCGCCTACGCTTTAAGCGATGTAGCGGCAATTTATCCCATCACCCCGTCCTCACCGATGGCCGAAATATGCGACGAATGGGCGGCTTATGGCCGTAAAAACATTTTTGGCCAAACCTTGAAAGTATCTACCATGCAGTCCGAAGCAGGAGCTGCCGGTGCGGTTCACGGGTCACTTGTAAACGGGGCCCTAACGACAACATTTACCGCATCCCAGGGCTTGCTGCTAAAAATCCCGAACATGTATAAAATATCAGGCGAGTTATTGCCGTCGGTATTCCATGTTTCGGCCAGGGCCCTTTCAACTCATGCCCTTTCAATTTTTGGCGATCATTCTGATGTGATGGCCGCCAGGCAAACAGGCTTCGCCATGATGGCTTCATCTTCAGTGCAGGAAATTATTGACCTGGCCCTGGTTTCACATTTGAGCACCCTTAAAACAAGAGTGCCTTTCCTGCATTTTTTTGATGGTTTCCGGACGTCTCACGAAGTTCAAAAAGTGGAGTTAATCGACTATGAAGACATCAAAAAGTTGGTAGACTGGGACGCAATCAAGGCCTTCCGCGAAAGAGCCTTGAGTCCGGAAAGGCCGCATCAGCGTGGAACTGCTCAAAACCCGGATATTTATTTTCAAAACCGAGAAGCGGCCAACCCTTATTATGCAGCCACGCCGGAAAACGTTGTCGCAGTAATGGACCAGGTGTATGAACTTACCGGCCGTCGCTATCACCTGTTCGATTACTGTGGAGCTCCGGATGCAGAATCTATTATTGTATGTATGGGTTCTGCTTCCGATACGGTTGAAGAAACAGTCAACTACCTGAACAAGCAGGGAGAAAAAGTGGGGCTGGTTAAAGTCCGGCTTTACAGGCCTTTTTCAAATGAGCACTTCCTGGCCGCCGTGCCTTCTACCTGTAAACGAATCGCTGTTCTGGACAGGACCAAGGAACCGGGGTCTCTGGGAGAACCTCTATACCAGGACGTCTGCACAGCCATGATGGAAGCGAAAAAAACTCCGCTTATAATCGGCGGACGGTACGGTCTGGGTTCAAAAGAGTTCAACCCCTGTATGGTTAAGGGGGTTTTTGATAACCTTAACTCAGATAATCCTAAAAACCACTTTACAGTGGGCATTACCGATGATGTTACCCACACTTCACTTGATTATCCAAGCTGCCTTTACACCACTCCAGAAGGCACCCACCGGGCCAAGTTTTTCGGTCTCGGCGCCGATGGCACGGTTGGGGCCAACAAGAACAGCATCATTATAATCGGCGACAATACCGATCAGTACGCCCAGGGTTATTTCGTATACGACTCCAAAAAATCCGGCGGTATTACCGTATCCCACCTCCGCTTTGGACCGGAACCAATTAAATCAACTTACCTGATCGACCAGGCCGACTTTATCGCCTGTCACAATCCGTCTTTCGTTACCCGCTATGATATACTGGGCGGCATCAAGGAAAACGGGATATTTTTACTTAATTCCAGCTGGAATCTGGAAGAAATGGAAGAGCACCTGCCGGCAGAAATGAAACGGAAGATCGCCCAAAATAACCTTAAGTTTTACAATATTGATGCTTTCAAGATAGCCGGAGAACTGGGTCTTGGCGGCCGGATCAACGTTATCATGCAAGCTGC
>PWFM01000156.1 GCA_003553895.1 Syntrophomonadaceae bacterium
CCAATCCGCCAGTAAAAACCAGGAGTATTAATCAAGTATCTATTTATCTATTACTCCATATTGCATAACGGCGTCAAGCATTGACTGATAATTTTTTAAGGGAACATAATCCGGTATGCTATTACTCGAACCAACACAATATCCTCCTGCTCTGCCAAGTTTATCTATCTTTTCCCTCACCTCTTTTTCTACCTTTTCCGGAGTGCCCCTGGTTAAGGTTTCTCCTAAATCAATATTACCAATAAGGCCTAACCTGCCTTTTACCTTGTCTCTTAATTCAAGTATATCCATTGCCTTTGGTTCAATAGGATGAATTGCTGTCACCCCGCAATCGATAATATCTTCTAATACTAGCGATATATCGCCATCTGAATGCATTATGAAAGGCATCTCTTTATCTTTGCAAATTTCACCTATTTTTTTTATCCAGGGGAAAAGATATTCCCGATAATATTTTGGATTAATTAAAAGACCTTCGGTATAAGCCAGATCATCGTTATACCATAACCCCTTAACATCTTTTAATTCAGCCATATCTTTATAAATGCGATATATTATTTCTCCCATTTTATTAAAGAGCTTTTCTACAAGTTCAATATTTTCACTCAGAGAAATTGCAAAATGTTCAAACCCCATAAGTTCCCAGACATGGGTAAAGATATAACCGTACCTACCAATTATTTTCATTCCCTTCGGCAAACTGTTACTAACTTCAATAAAATTAGCATAATCTATTTTATCGGCATCAGGCCATTCAAAATTATTAAAATCTTCTTCGTCAATAATCGCTCCCTGTTTTTCATCAGCCCAATTTTTTTCTTCCTGTTTTTGCTGGGCGGTAGTAGCTACGACATCTTTACCTTCTTTTTTGAATTCAACCTCTGGAACTACAGGTATGTAGTCATAACCAGCCTGATACCAAAATTCAACCTCATCCGCTGGTTTAAGAATCTTTTTACCCAGATAAGCCTCTTTAACTGATTTATCAACATGAACTTCAGCCAGGGGAACACGATCCGGAATTTGATATTTTATTGCTCGCAAAAATCTATTAAAATCAGGTGCTAAATTTTTACTTCTTATAACCATTAAACTCCCTCCCGGTAAAAAAAGTGATTATAGAGCATTAAAAAGATAGTTGAAGCTTTTTCAAATAAAATTATTACTTCTCCCAACAACTTAATCATATGTGTAAAGCTTAGCTACTTCAGCCATTTTCATCACATTTCTTTCAGGAGCATTATTGGGCACCATATCACCAGCTGCCAGAATATAACCTCCCTTTTCCCAGCCTTTTTCTATACATTTTCTGGCTTCAGCTTCAACATCTTCAGCTGTTCCATTGGCTAAAACTACAGTATTAACTCCTCCCATCAAAGCCACCCGATCTCCCACTCTTTTTTTTGCTTCAGCTATGTCTACTCCTCCTAGTGGGTCCAGAGGTTCAATACAATCAACCCCGGTTTCAGCCATCATCTCCAGTATAGGATTGCTATTTCCACAAATGTGAAGGTAAACTAACATGCCAGTAGGCTTAACAGATTCTACAAAGCGGGAATAAGCCGGCAAACAATATTTTTCAAACTGCTTTGGTGAAATAAGTGAACATGAGCTGCTGGCATCTCCCAGATAGATACAGTCTATTCCAGCTTCAGCCATAGCTAACGCGCAGTTAATTGCTATTTGAGTCCCTGCTTCCATTATTTTTTGGGCTAATCCAGGGTTCTCAATTAAATCCATTAATCCCCTGGTGTTTCCCCGCTTACTCATAATATAGTTCATGGTTGGTCCTGGCACCGAACCGATGCGAAAAAAATCATCACCTGCTTTCCTGACAGCTTCTTTTATCAAATGAAAGTTTGGGTGCTGTAAATAATCATCAGGAGTAGGAATCTTTATCTTATCAACATCTGAAGGTTTATCAATTAAATCAGGTTTTTCGTTTATTAAATTACCTGTTTCAAAATCAATTTTTCCCAGATACTCTTCATTGTGCTGATAATAAACATAAAAGTCCCCTTCTTTTTCTTCAACAAATTTATCATAATCAGGCGCCCACAATCTAATACCATCAGAACAATATAATTGGGCAGCTTTAAATTCCAGCTCTAATCTAAATGCCGGATCTTCAATGGCTCTTATTATCCCCTTTTTATAGTCTTTACAAAATAATTTTACAGCGTGCGGGTATGTCAGCTGGGGATTAAAGGGAATCCTATCAGGCCTGCCCAGCTGCATGGCAATCTTCATTCTTTTTCTGCTGTTCATTGTTTTACATATCTCCTCTTTGTTCTTGTATTGTTAAATAATCTTAGTTATTCTTCAACCAGATATATGCTGCAGTTGAAAAAAGGGCGCTGCCCAGCCAGAGAACATCTTCATCAACATTAAAGAAAGGGCTATGATGCGGATAATCTGTTCCTTTATCCGGATCACTGGTGCCCAGACCAAAGAAAGTTCCAGGTACCTTTTGTAAAAAATAAGACATATCTTCCCCGGCCATAGTTGGTGAACTGATTTCTTTCACCTTATCAGCCCCGGCAATTTCCCTGGCAATCTCAACAAAATAATCTGTAAATTCGGTATGATTATTTAATACCGGACAACCATGATGGTATTCGAAGGAATATTCTGCCCCTGCACTGTTACAAACACTTGCAACTTTATTTTCTATAAGTTCAGGTAGTTTTTCTCTGGTGGCTTCACTCAAACTCCTTACAGTGCCGGTCAGTCTTGCTTCTTCAGCAATAATATTATGGGCCGAGCCAGATTCAAACTCCCCTATGCTTATAACCACAGCATCTACTGGAGAAATATTTCTGCTAACAATATTTTGCAGTGAGCTTATTAACTCTGCTCCAACACATATGGCATCCACAGTTTTATGAGGCATGCCGCCATGGCCGCCCTTTCCTCTTATTTCAATTTCAATTCTATCGGCAGCTGCCATAAGAGCTCCCTTTCTATAACCAATCTCACCGCTTTCTAATCCCCAGAGGTTACCAATATGAGCTCCAATAATAGCATCTATTGCAGGTGGTGACTCCATAATGCCATCTTCAATCATGGCTTTT
The DNA here is from genome assembly GCA_003553895.1 of Syntrophomonadaceae bacterium. Classification (GTDB taxonomy): domain Bacteria; phylum Bacillota; class Dethiobacteria; order DTU022; family DTU022; genus B1SED10-74M. The sequence goes on from PWFM01000156.1 coordinate 3,075, forward strand.
GCTCCCTCAACTATTTCCTCAGCAGGCTGAAAGACCAATTTTACATCACCCTTTAACTCTTCTCTCATATCCTGCAATAAACTTGCTGCTCCCAAAGCCATAGCCATATGAGCATCATGCCCGCAGGCATGCATCTTTCCTTCATGACGGGAGGAATAATCCAGCTTGTTTTTTTCTTTTAAGGCCAGGGCATCCATATCAGCTCTTATTGCCAGGCACTTTTTTTGCTCTCCTTTACCTCGTATAATCCCACAAACCCCGCTCTCTCCTATACCGCTTTCTGCTTCAATTCCCATATTTCTCAGGTTTTTTTCAATATAATCAGCAGTTTTTGGCAGCTTCCTGCCGGTTTCGGGATATTTATGAAAGTGTCTTCTCCACTCAACTATAGATTCTGACAGCTCTTTAGCCTTATTTTTAATTCTCTTCATTTCTGCTTTTGAATCACTAATTCCTTGCATGATTGACCTCCTTAAATTAATGTCTAAATAAGAGATAAAATTGAAAGCTCAGAAAGACTTTAGAAATCTTAGCTAATCCAGCAGGAACATTAACAGCTGTGGAAGTTTTTAAAGATATAATTAATCTTTCAAACTATAATTCACAAAAATAGGGCTGCTCCAGGCCATATGGCCATCCGCCTGTAAAACTCTAATCCAGTAAGGATTTAGCCCCGGACTTATGTTTTCATCTATATAAGTAAAATCTATTTCTTTCCTATAATCTGATTCCTGCTTCAGCTTAACAAGTCTTACGCTGCTGTTTAATCCTTCTGCTTCATATTTTTGAGGTTTATC
>PWFM01000199.1 GCA_003553895.1 Syntrophomonadaceae bacterium
ATATATGACCTGGCCCGGAAACACAGTTTGCCTGTCCATCTTGACGGAGCGCGGATCTTTAATGCCTCTATAGCATCGGGTGTGCCGGTGAAAGATTATACGGCCTGCACTACATCGGTCCAGTTTTGCTTCTCCAAGGGGTTGGGCGCGCCTGTCGGATCAATTATTGCCGGCCCGACCCACTTTATAAGCGAGGCCAGGAGATGGCGCAAGCGTATGGGCGGTGGTATGCGCCAGGCCGGAGTAATAGCTGCCGCCTGCCTGGTCGCCCTGGATACAATGGTCGATCGCCTGGCCGATGATCACAGCAATGCCCGCCTCCTTGCTGAAGGCCTGGCCGGCTTGAAAGGGCTTGACTTTGATCCTGGAGAGGTGGATACCAATATTGTCATTATCAAACCGGTTAATATTAGCCCAATTCAGTTTAAGGAAGAGCTGAAAAAAAGAAATATTCTTGCCAGTGTAATGGAGCCGGATATGATCAGGTTAACCACCAGCAAAGAAGTTGACCGCGGGGATATCGAAAAAACGGTGACGGCAATCAAGGAAATCGTGGCCATTTAGGCCTGTTAAACCGGGGCAGGCCAAAACCTGGTTGGACAGCAAAGGAGAACTGCTTTGGATATAAAAAAAGCGGCGGTAGATATTCATGAAAATGTGATCAAGTGGCGGCGCGACTTGCATCAGATCCCGGAGATAGGCCTTAACCTGGAACAAACTTCTGCCTATGTCCGGGATGAACTGGATCGAATGGGAATTGCGCATCACCCGGCGGCCGGCAGCGGGGTTGTCGGATTAATCGAAGGGCAACAGCCTGGTCCGACCCTGGCTCTGAGGGCGGATATGGACGGTCTGCCCATCAGGGAAGAGACCGGCCTTGCTTTTGCCTCGGCAAACGGCAACATGCATGCCTGTGGGCATGATGCCCATATGGCCATGCTCCTGGGCACGGCTAAAATTATCCGCACTATCCGTCCCCGCCTGCATGGCAGGGTGAAACTGCTGTTTCAACCCGGCGAAGAAGGCCATTTCGGAGCGGCTAAAATGATCGAAGACGGCTGTCTAGAAAATCCCCCTGTCGATGCTATTGCCGGGCTGCACGTAGGACAAATATTTCCCGAATTGGAACCGGGTCAGATCGGGGTTTGTGAAGGACCGATACTGGCAGCGGCCACCAGGTTTGAAGTTACCGTTAAAGGCGAGAGTACCCACGGGGCGCTGCCTCACCTGGGAGTGGATGCCATAACTGTGGCATCTGAAATAATCCTTTCCCTGCAAAAAATTATCAGCCGGGAAATGGATCCACTTCGGCCGGCTGTTTTTACTATCGGTCAAATCCAGGGTGGGGAGGCCCATAACATCATAACGCCACGGGTGACATTTTGTGGCGATTTTCGGACGCTCTATGAAGATGATTGCCGGTTTATTACCGGGCGGTTGCGCGAGATTTGCAGCTCTACAGCTGCGGCCAACCGGGCCGGAGCGGAAGTGAAGATGCTGGGCGGCTACCCTTCCACGGTTAATGATCCCCACTTTACTTCCAGGTTTGTGGAAAGCGCCGCCAGGGTGATCGGTTCTGAAAACATAATTCCAATAAAAAAACCAAACATGGGAACCGAGGATATGTCCTTTTATTTGGAGAAGGTGCCCGGTGTTTTTTTCGTGATTGGCACGGGCAACGAGAAGAAAAATATAACTTATCCGCATCACAATTCCAGGTTTGATGTCGATGAGGATACGCTGTGGATCGGTCCGGCGGTTTTCTCCCGCCTGGCCCTGGATTATTTAAGTGAGCCCGGCACCAACGGGGATTGTAATTGATAATGGGCTGGAGGTGTGATTAGCAATGACCAGGATGATAAATATTGTAACAGAAAAAGTCCAGATGAAAGCGGAACTAAACAATTCTAAGACCGCCGATCTTTTATGGGAAAACCTGCCTGTTGAGGGGCGGGTAAGCACATGGGGCGAGGAGATCTATTTTGAGGTGCCCTTTAAAACCGGACCGGAAAATGCAGTACCGGTAGTAGAAGAGGGAGACCTGGCTTACTGGCCGGATGGATCCTGTTTTTGCATTTTTTTCGGCCAGACGCCGGCATCAACTGCGGGCGAAATCAGGCCGGCCAGCCCGGTGAACCTGGTCGGGCGCTTGATCGGAGATCCCAGAGCATGGCTTGATGTTATGGAGGGGGAAGATATTGCCCTTGAAAAAGCCGGAGATCTAAGCTAAAAACAAAAAGAAGGAACGGCTCGTTCCCCGTCCTTCTTAAGGGCATGGTTGGCTATCTGCTTTAATGTAAGGGGAAGTTGGCGGTAACGGTCATATTGCCGAAATACTGCTTCATATTAGTGCTGCCGCAGTGTTCGCATTTTACAGTCAAGCCTTTTTCTTTTTCTTCAAAACTGGTCTTAACTTCTGTTAATTTTTTACAATCATGGCAGAGATATTCATATACCGGCATCTTTTTGCGCCTCCTTCTTTGACTATTTAATTCAGAATAATCGCTTAGAAAAGACGAGGCAATATCGTATTCTTCATTTTCTATATTACGACAATATTTATTATATAGCAACCCATAGTTACTGCTATCCCGGTAACCTTTTAAGCTAAAAGCTATGAGAAAAGCTTCGCCTTAAATTTTGTTTATCCGGTTTATCCCGAAACGCGCCCTATAAATAGACCCGCGGCACTCTTTTGCCCACGGCGCAGAGCACTTCATAGTTGATCGTCCCCAGGATACCGGCAATTTCTTCAGCAGGAATTGATTCATCTAGCTGTGCTCCAAAAAGCACAACTTCATCGCCTGCTTTTACCTGTGGAGTAGCGCTCACGTCAACCATGAACTGATCCATACAAACACGTCCGATTATGGGGTGGCGCTTACCCCGGATCAAGAGGTGGGCTTTATTGGAAAGGAGCCTGCTGTAGCCGTCACCGTATCCGAGAGGAATGGTGGCCACCGTGGTTTCGCGCCCGGTTACAAAAGTGCATCCGTAGCTGATACAGGCGCCGGCGGGAACCTGTTTGACGTATGAAACCCTGCTTTTTAAGGTCATCAATGGTTTAAGATCCAGGGTCTTTTTATCTACTTCTTCCGAAGGGTAGTGTCCGTACATACTGATTCCCAGCCGGACCATGTTCAGCCAGGCTTCCGGCATCTCCAGCGCGGCGGCGCTATTTGCGGAATGGACTACCGGCGGGCATACTCCGTTTAACTTTAAGCGCTCGACCAGCTCTAAAAATCGGGCCAGCTGTTTTCTGGCATAGCTTTTATCTTTTTCGTCGGCGGTGGCAAAATGAGTATATATTCCGCCGCAGTTAAGGCCCGGCAGTTCCCGGATCTTTGCAAGGAAATCTTCGGCCTTTGTATGAGGGTAGACCCCTACCCGGCCCATCCCGGTATCTACTTTAAGATGGAAATCTATAGTAATATTTGTTTTCACAGCCTGCTCAGAAAAAATGGTGGCAGCTTCCAGGGTAAATATTGTCGGTATCAAGTTATATTCAAAAAAAAGCCCGACCTGGTTGGAAAAGGGTGGGTTCAAAACCAGGATCGGGGCTTTAAATCCTTCCTGCCTTAATTTAACCCCTTCTTCTACGAAAGCCACTCCAAGCCAGGAGGCCCCGTGGTTCAGGGCTGCTGATGCTACTGCCGATGCCCCGTGGCCGTAACCGTCGGCTTTTACTACGGCCATTATTGCGGTTTCTTTGGCGATATGCCTGCGAAAAGCAACAATGTTATGTCGTAAATTATCAAGGTTTATTTCTGCCCGGGTAGCGCGAAGCCGGTCTTCCAATTTTACCACCACCAGGTATTTTTTTAATGGTATTATTCCTGAAAAGTGAACTGAATTCCTG
>PWFM01000030.1 GCA_003553895.1 Syntrophomonadaceae bacterium
GCTCGTTGAGCAGGGTGTTGATTATAGGAGCGCCCTGGAAAGTTTTTTTGACCGGGTTACCGCAGATAATTTATGTTCCGGTTTTGGTTTTGAAGAATTGACCCGCTTTGTATTTTTCGGTTTTTCATATCTCACTTCCCTTGAAGCTAAATTTTTTAAGGAGCTGATCCGGCATGCGCCGCAGACTGTATTTTTATACTGTGCAGATGAAAAAGCCTCGGCACACTCAAGGAAAATTGAGGCCAGTTTAAATGAAGTGGTGGCGGAATTTTCACCCCGGCAACAGGAAGAACTGCATGCCGGTGATGCTCATAGCGATCCGTACGCACCGGTGGCCCGGGCTCTTTTTCAAGCTGCAGAAAAGTCTATCAGCCAGCATAACCTGGAAATACATGTCAATAAAGAAAACAACCGCTTTATGGAAGTAGCCGCCGTGGCCATTAAAATAAAAGAGTTGCAAAAGAAAGGCGTAGATTTAAGCCGGATTAAAGCGATCTTCCCCGAATATGATCTTTACAGCACCCTGATCGGGGAAGTATTTCCCGATTATAATATTCCCTATAAACTGAGCAAGGGCTTGCCGCTAATTTCCTATCCGCCGGCAATGGTTTTGAACGCTATGGTTTGCCAGGGCAGTGTTTCCAATCCTTATCCTCTGCGGAAAATGATATTTTCTTCCCCCTATATTAGCTACCAAACCAGTCCCTCCAGTTGCGAGTTATACGAATACCAGGTTTCTGCTGGCCTGAATATGCTAACAGAACAGGAATTAGATTTACAAACAGGCCGGGAAGGCTCAAAAATAATCGAACTTGACTATACTTTTGTAAGAACCCTGTCCCGCAAAGCCTACCGGATAGTCAACCCGGCTCCGGGATTGCCTGCGCTATGTGTAGTGGCGCAATATCTGGATCAATTGAGCTGGAATAACCAGTCAGAAAAGAAAGAAGCATTTTATAAAGCCCTGCAGCAGTTTTATACCTTGCAAGAAGCGGAAAAGGCGCTTTCTTTCGGACAGTCGCGTCTGAACAGCAGGGAGTTTAAGGCTGCGGTGCTGAAGCTTTTTGATCGCTTTAATTTTGAAGAAAACATATCTACAGCAAATGATGCTTTATATACGGAAGGAGGGATAGGGGCAACTGAAGCAGCCATTGAAAAAAAGGACCGGTTTATTATTGCGGAAGTAAAAGATCTGCTTGACCAGATGGTGCAAAAGACAGACTCTGAAATAAGGCTGCCGGTTAGTGAGTTAGTTAAAGTTTTTGAACGGCTGATGAAAGAAGCTCGCTTCAACTACTTTATACCCCCGGAGCCTGGAAAAATAGGGACAACTGGTACAGCTGCGGTCAGTATTGAGCCGATCGAACAGGGCTATTACCGGCCGGGCGATTATATTTTTGTTTGCGGCCTGGTGGATGGCGAGTTTCCGGCCAAAGAAGAATTTAACTTCCTCCAGCCCCATAAAGAAGGTCTGGGCTTGGGCAGGGTTTACACCAGTGTAGACTATGCGCGCAACCGGTTTTACCACCTGGTGCGTTCAGCAAGGAAGGCGCTTTACGTAAGCTCCCCGGCCAGTTACAACGGCCGCATGCTTCCAATTTCTCCGTTTATCCAGGAGCTGTCAAGACAGCTTTCAGATAAAAAGGAAGAAGTATTCCCCAGCGAAGAGGGAGACAATAAGAAGCTGCCAGGCGAAGAACCGGTCGGCATGAGGGATAAACTGATTTTTATCGGTCAAAATGTCGATGAAAATTATGAGCGAGCTCGGCCCCTGCTTGTGGAGCTGTATCAAAAGAACCAGGCTTACACACAGCGAATCCTTGATATTTTACGTTATGACGGCTTGACCATGAGTACTTCTTCTTTATCGGAATATGATGGACTTTTTTTGACTGCAGGAACAGATAGCAAAACCGCGGGAAATGGAAGAAAGAGCATTGTTTTTGAAAAGTTGGCGCAGTCAATTGGCCACATTGTTTTTACACCGGAAATAATTGAGCGGTACGCTTCCTGCCCCCTGCGCTTTTTCCTGGACAATATTATGGGTTTTAAAAAAGAGCCTGATTACCACCCAGATACTGCTGAAAGGGGTGTCCTGGTTCGTTCATTCTTACGAGAGTATACCAGGGCTGCGGCAGAAAAGGGGGGCGTTCCGGCGGATGCCGCAGAAGTGCTTCATGAAAGGATCTCAACTTACTTTGCCGAACGGGAAAATGATTTTACCGATGCTTTTGAAAAGAGGTTTCAAGATCGCCTGGTTGCAGGCCTGAACGACCAGGAAGCCAGACGCCCCGGTTTGTTTGCTGCTTTCCTGAATTTTGAGCATGATTCCCCTGAACGGCTGGTGCCTTTTGCCGCAGGATTGACTGGAACCCTGGATCTGCAGGGGCGGTTGTCCATAGAAATAAATATTGATCGTATTGATCTGGCCCCGGCTACGGACAGCTTGATCCTTTACCAGTATTCCACCGCTGAAACGGGGGATGTGTCTAAAATGCTGCGAGGGCTGGGCTTTAATTTGCCCTTAGCCTTACTTTACCTTGTTGAAAATTATGAAGAAAATTATAGCGGTAAAACAGTGGGCGGAGCGGGAGTTTACCTGGTTAAAAGCCCCAAACAAATTAAGCGCGGTGGTTACCTGGGCAAAGACGAGTTGAGAGCAAAGACCAGGGACCAGGTTAGCGATTATGAGCCGCTTTTTTCCGGCCAGCGGGAAGGTTTTTGGGGGGATCAAGAGTTTGATGATAAGCTGGAACATTTCAAAGAAGAGGTTCTTCGGATCTATCGGCTAATGCACAAAGGGGTTTTCCATTTGCCGCTTTGTAGTGAAACGGACCAGTCCTGCTCTAATTGTTCATTCCACAGGGTCTGTCGAAAAGATCAGCTGCGCCTGGACCGGCTTTACTATAATTTGCAAAACGAGCCTGATCTTTACCGGATCAAGCCGGCAGCTAAATATTAGAGAAATGAGGAGTAAAGCATAACCATGTCTACCACTTTCACTCCCACACTTTATCAATTCCTTGCTACCGATTATCAGCGCAATATGGCTGTTACAGCCGGAGCGGGCACCGGCAAAACCGAGGTGCTTACCCGCCGGATAATCAAAATCTTGGGGCGCGAAAAGCATTATTTGGACCGCTTAATGGTGCTCACCTTTACCGACAAAGCAGCTGTTGAAATGAAAGAACGGATCTATCAGGCGATCGAAAAAGAATTGGCCCAAACAGGTGAGGACCATTTTCAAAAATTAAAAGATACTTTTTTGCACAATTATATCAGTACCTTTCACTCTTTTTGTGCTACCCTGCTGCGAGAATACCCCATCGAAGCCGGTATTGACCCTTATTTCCGGGTTCTCGATGAAACGGAAAAGGTGTTCTTACTGCGCAGAAGCATCAACAAGGCTCTGCGGGAACTGGCAGCGAAAAAAGATGAACCCCATATTCGGGTCTTGAGCGATGAATTTTCGCGTTCTGTTCTTGCGGAATGCGTTTATAAGATTATCCAAAAGCGCGAAGACAGTGGTTATTGGCTGCAGCAGATGAATAAAAGGACCTGGCAGGACTACCTGGAACAACTCGATCAATACCGTGATATTATATTGCGGGAAATAATCTATAAATTTCATGTCAGTGAAACTCTCAAGGATCACTTAAGAATTCTTGAAAATATGGAGGCTGACTTGCCGGGAACAGACTACGTCGTGGATCGTAAACGAGTAGAAGCCATGCGCCTTCTGGAAAGTTTTGATGAGAAAATCTCCCTGATTGCAGAAAAAGAAACTGAGGGGAGAGGAAATGATTTTAAAGACGCTCCTGCCATTGACGTGCAGGAACTGGTTGAGCTGAAA
>PWFM01000142.1 GCA_003553895.1 Syntrophomonadaceae bacterium
CAGCACCGGCTCCTTTCGCGAAATGATTAATGAAAAATAGGACAGCTCATCCCCGCTTACTGTCTTTAAATCGGTGATAACCCTTTCTTCGGGGTGCCCGCAGGACATGACCAGGACGCTTCCCTCCAGGCGGCCGGAGGCTTCCAAAAGCTCCACAATACGCCCGTAACAGCGGGCCACCTTGAACAGGACCAGGGTCTCAAACCCGTCTAGTTCCTCTGCCTCCAGTTCTTCCGCCGCCTTTCCCGGCAGCAAAGCCACCTTCTCGTCGCCGAAAGCAAGGGGCACCCCCGAAGCAGCCGCCGCAGCTGAAAATGAAGTGATCCCCGACACGGTGCAGACCGGGTAACCGGCCTCCTCGAGGTGGTGGTAGAGGTAGATGTAGGTGCTGTAGAGCATGGGGTCACCCAGGGTTAAAAAAGCCGTGTCCTGCCCCAAATCAAGCCTCTCCTGCACCGCCTCCCGGGCTGTTTGCCAGGAATTTTCCAGGCGGGCCCGGGCCCTGGTCATGGGAAAGTCAATCGTGAGCAGGTCTGCTTCCGGCCTGGTAAAGCGGCCGGCAATCCTGAAAGCAGTGCTTTCCTTTTCCCTGGCTGTTACCGGCGCCGCCACGCAGTCGACTTCCTGCAAAATGCGCACCGCCTTATAGGTTAAAAGCTCCGGGTCGCCCGGGCCCACCCCGATACCATAAAATTTACCTTTCATCAGCATCCTCCTCACCATAATATTGGGGACGGTTCTAATTATTTTGAGAACTGTCCCATGATCTGGCCGGCTCCGGCCTGGTGGCGGAAATGATAAAGACCGGGTTGAGCGGCTGCAGGGCCCTTTTCCCGCCCATCTCCCGGGATCTGGCAATGGAAGCCTGGATAAAACCAATCTCCTTAAACCCGCTTTTTTCAAGCAGCTGCAGGGCCTCCTGCAGGGTTTCCAGCAGGATGCAGTTTATAACCATGATCCCGCCCGGGACCAGCAGCTCAAAGCCCCGGCCGATAATCTGCTCCAGCTCGCCGCCGCTTCCCCCGACCACGATCCGGTCCAGCTCCCGGGGCAATTCTCTCCCGGTCAGGGCCCCGGAAGCGCTCTCTTCTAACACGGTCACATTATGGGCCCCGAATTTTTCGCAGTTGGCCCTGACTAACTCTGCCGCTTTCCTGTCGCGCTCCACGGCATAAATATGTCCTCCGGGCATCAACAGGGCCATTTCGCAGGTGAGCCCCCCGCTGCCGGCCCCCACATCGAGGACCGCCTGCCCTTCTTTAAGCCTCAGCTTTGAAAGGGTTAAACAGCGGATTTCCTGCTTGCTTAAAGGGACCTCTCCCCGATCGAATAAGTGATCGGGAATACCGGGCACTACATATCTTTTTCCTGTGGTCATGGTCTTTCACCCTGTGGCAGCTCCAAGCCTGCATCGACGATCACCAGGTTCAGCTTTGAGGCTTCATAGCCGGTGAAATCCTCAGGACTGCCGGAACTGATCTTTTCTTCCGGGTAAGAAAGGTCTTCTCCCAGGTAAATTCTTTTATCTGTAAGCCCCGCTTCCACCAGCTTGCAGCAGACCAGGGCCGGAGTATGTTTTGGATCAGTAAAAACCACCAGCCGTTCACTGTTTCCGGCCAAGCGGGCCAGGTCGTCCAGGCTGCGGCCGTGCAGGCTGATAAAACTTGCTTCATGCCAGCACAGCCCCAGCCTGGCAAAAAAGTACTGTACAGCGCTGATACCCGGGTAAACTTCAAGCGCATCGCGCCCAAAAACCCCGCCCAGCTTCGGCAGGAAACTGTAAATGCCGGTATCGCCCGAGACGAGGACGGCAATTTTCTTCCCGTCCCTTTTCTGCCTGATCGCCTCGATCACCGGATCCAGGCGGCCCGTGATCTCGATCGTTTCCTTTTCCAGGTCCTCGAACAGGGCCAGGCTGCGCCTGCCCCCGACCAGGATATCGCACTCGGCTGCCTTTTCCCCCGTTACCGGCGGAAGGTAGGCTTTAGCGCCCGGGCCCACTCCAAGCACATAAATCTTTTCCACTTTAGAATTCCTCCAGTATTCGCCCGGCTTCTTCGTCCTGCCCGAGCAGGCCGCGCCTGAAATTGAAAAGCACCGTCCCGATCTTCATCTCACCAAACAGGTAGTCACCGGCTCTGCTGCTTACATCATTCGCCAGCCGGTCGAACAACTTTTCATCCCCGAGACCGGCCAGGAGTTCGACCATATCCTCGGTGGTGGTCATCTCTCGCAACTGCCGGGCTACCTCAGCCCCGCCCCCGAGCAGCGCCGCCCGGGCGGTAAAGATTTCAAAACGGGCATCGGCCAGGCGGCTGTGGGTGTTAAAAATTCCCGCCGTCACTTTGATCAGCTTGCCGATATGTCCGATCAAAAGCACCTTTTCATACTCCAGCTCCAGGCACCGGTCGAGGGCAAAACCGACCAGGTTTCCGATCTTGACCACCCCTGCTTCCGGCAGCTGAAAATGCTCCAGGGCCAGTTCTCGCCCGTAATTACCGGTGACCAGCACCGCCGGCCCCCGGCAGACGTGACGAACTGCTTTCAGTTCCAGGGCCAGGGTATCCTTGTAGGACTGCTCCGACATCGGTTCAACCAGGCCGCTGGTCCCCAGGATGGAAAGGCCACCTGTAATGCCGAGCCTGGCGTTGAGGGTCTTTTTGGCCAGGCGCTCCCCGTCGGGGATGCTGATCTCGACTTCAACTCCTTCCCCATCGGGCAAAACCGATCCGGCCTCAGCCAAAATCATCTTTTCCGGGACCGGGTTGATAGCCGGCCTGCCTACCGCCACCTGCAGGCCCGGTTTGGTCACCACCCCGACCCCGCAGCCGGCGGCGATCCGCACGCCCGGCTCAGGAACGCGTACCACCCGGGCATAGATATCAGCGCCATCCGTAATGTCCGGATCGTCACCGGCATCTTTTCGCACCGAGCAGCACGCAGAGCCCCGGCTTAACCGGGCATTCTCCACGGCCACTTCCAGGCGGACGCCGGCCGGGGTGTCGACACTCACCTTGTCCAGCTTCTTCCCGCTGAAAAGCATGGCCGCCGCAGCCTTTGCCGCCGCAGCCGCGCAGGAACCGGTGCTCCTGCCCCGGCGCAGCCTGCGCCCTTCAACCACTGTATTTTCCCAGTTCACCTGAGCGTACCTCCCTCAAGTCCGGCACCCTGTCCTTAACATGCCTGAAAGTAAATACTTCAAAGTATAGCCCTTGTTAGCGCTGCCACGGGGAAGGTTCGAAAGTCCCGAAACGCAGCGAAAGCCGAAGGCAGAATGATAGAACCGTTCCCTGTGGCTTAGCCAGGCCTAATACACGAAACAGGTTTTGCTGTAGTGCTTGGCCAGTACCAGGCGACGTTTCCCGGTCAGTTACAATAGATCTTACATGAAACATGACATGTGTAAGGTCCCCTATCATGTATTCCTAAATACTTAACTCTCAGGGGCTGCCGCCAGCCGGAGCAGGGCGTTGATAATTGCCACCGCCACCGTGCTCCCGCCCTTGCGCCCGCGGGTTACGATATAGGGGATACCGGTTTGAAGCAGTTCCTCCTTCGATTCTGCGGCCTCCACAAAGCCAACCGGCACGCCGACCACCAGGGCCGGGTCGGCTTCGCCCTCATCCACCAGGCGGAGCAGTTCGTACAGGGCGGTGGGAGCATTGCCGATCACGTATAACCCCTGCGGGTGCTGCAGGGCGGCGCGCCTGATGTTGATCATGGACCGGGTCAGTCCCGTTTCCAGGGCCGCGATCCGGGTTTCTTCATCCGCCACCAGGCACTCCACCC
>PWFM01000172.1 GCA_003553895.1 Syntrophomonadaceae bacterium
CTTCTGAATTCTCTCCATCCATCAGCAACAGGTTCTCCCCAGCCGCCGTGCCAATAGCCATCTCTTAATTCCCACGAGTCCTGTACGCCCCACCATTCATCACCATACCTATCTTCAAGCAGAGATACTAACTCATCCTTATCTGTAGGTATGTTGGTGTCGTCTGAGATCCAGTCATCATCAATCATCTCTAATAACTCGTCTAATAAATCGTCTAAATTTGCACTATGGTACCCTTCCTTAAAGTTAACACCTGTCTCTGTGGAAATTGGACCCCATTCATAGGGCCACCTGTCGTCGAACACGAAGGGGTCACCAGTGAAGAAGTTGGCCGGCACGGTGCCGCCGTCTTCCTGCATGCCCAATACATAGTACTGCCAGGGTGTCAGAACTTCGCCGTCAGCACCATCGTGGCGTACCCACAGCCCTAAATCTTCGCACCATACCCACTCGGTTGAATCGAATTCCATTTTCGGCGGTGCGCAGAGTTCGATAACGCTGGTTACAGTCAGGTTGCGGACTGCATCTTCAGCTGTTACCCAGTCCTGGTCGTCGCTGACGGTCAGTTTACCTTTGACCATGGCGACGTCCATTACTTTGGTCATTTCGCCTTCGCCACCGATAACTTGCTTCATTTCTGCACCGGTGTTGCAAAGATGGCCGACCTGTTTTTTAAGATCGATGTCTCCGTCCATCTTATACTCAGCATTGTGAGTCATGTTCTGAGCAAAGACAGGTGCAGCCAAAGCCAGCACAAACACCATTGCTAATGCTACAGCTATGGTTTTTTTCACTTCTTTACCACTCCTTTACAATATAGATTTTTGATAACTTTAAAACACCTCGCTGTTACTTAAGTTAACACCTTATAAATGAAATGTCAATAGTTTTTAATAAAATTACTGAAAAATATTATGAAAATGTTAAGCCTGAGAAACGGTAATTGTTATGATATGAATTAATTCCTTCTGGACGCACAAAAAAGGAGCCGCCTTTTTGGCGACTCCTTTAGAGTTATCTGGCGAGGTGTCTTTATGCTTTCTAATATGCCTTTAGAAGAGGTCCCACCAATCGGGGACGGCTTCTTCGCCAGGTTCCAGGTTGCCCATTTCGAAATCTTCTTCGATTTCAGCCATGCCGGTTACGGTCATATCTTCGTGCAGGTATGCACCGGACCACGGGCTGCTGATATCAATGTAGCGCTGGGTTGTTCCCTGCGAAGTGCGGGCCATTTGATCGATTTCAAAGTAGTTTCCTACGTAGTCATCGCCTTTAGTTACGCCGAGTACACCGTCTTCATCAGGTTGGAAGTACCAGAAATCGTCTCCGTCAAAACCGTCGACTGCACCCGGGACATCGCCTTCCGGGTCGTCAATGATTCCGCCGTAGGAGCCATAAGCAGCTTCGAAATCTTGGCTTAAGCCACCCGAGTAACCGGGGTCAGCTTCGACCTGGACTGCCCAGATCTGATCGGTCAACTCGTCGACTTCCCAGGTCTGGTAGTCTTCGCCGGGGACGCCGGTTTCGGAGTCATCTAGCCACTGCCCGATATAACGACTATCCTGACTGCTCCAGAAGCTTTGATCGGGATGCTCATCAAGCGCATCTCTTAAGTCGTTAGCATCTTCTGCAGTAGCTAAATTCTGGTCTTCAAGCCAGTCGATATAAACATTACCGTAGTAATGGACATCGCTTAAGAAGTCACTCGGCACACTACCATAATGCCTTTCGCCATCTGCTACTACCGAGCCGATTCCGCCATCATAGTAGCCGTCTCTCAGAGCCCAGACATCTTCAACGCCCCACCATTCATCACCATACCTATCTTCAAGCAGAGATACTAACTCATCCTTATCTGTAGGTATGTTGGTGTCGTCTGAGATCCAGTCTTCAGGAATATCATCTAATAACTCATCTAATAACTCGTCTAAATTTGCACCATGGAACCATTCCTTAAAGTTAACACCTGTTTCTGTGGAAATTGGACCCCATTCGTATGGCCATTCGTTTGAATATACTTCGTTAGGACCAGTGAAGAAGTCTTCAGGCAGATTGCCTCCATCTTCCTGCATAGCTAACGCATAGTACTCATAAGGGGTCAGCACTTCATCTTCAACTCCATCGTGCCTTACCCACAGTTCCAGATCATCGCACCAGATGTAGTCGGTAGTTGAGTGTTCCATCTTTGGCGGTGCGCAGAGTTCGATGGCGCTGGTTACAGTCAGGTTGCGGACTGCATCTTCAGCTGTTACCCAGTCTTGATCGTCATCAACCGTCAGCCTGCCAGCTACCTGATGGGTGTCCATGACCTTGGTCATTTCGCCTTCACCATCGATAACCTGTTTCATTTCAGCACCAGTGTTGCACAGGTGCCCCACCTGTTTTTCAAGGTTGATGTCGCCGTCCATCTTATACTCGGCATTGTGAGTCATGTCCTGAGCAAAGACGGGTGCGGCGAATGACAGCAGGAAAACTACGGCTACTGTTAATGCTACGGTCTTTTTCACTTTCTAACCACTCCTTTTCTTAAGTTTAGTGTTATTAAATAACACCTCGCTCGTAAACTAACTTAACATCTCCTTAAAAATGATGTCAAGGGGTTATTATATATTTATTGAGGATATTTTAATATTTAGGGAGGTAACTGTTAATATATGCTATATACTGAACTATATTACATGTCCTCGAATGTAGTAACAATAGGCCTTGAAGTCGAATATGTTTAAATTTACCACCGCTTATTTTTCTGCAAAGGAAGTTTTAGTTTTTTAATATTATATTAACAGTTTCTGTTCGTTTGGGATTAAAAAAGACAAAAAGGGAGGGCCGCCTGGCCGCCCTCCCTTAGAGAAACTTACTTTCATAGGGTTGCACTTGTTTATTTACTGGAACCAGCTGCTCCCGGTATCGCCGCCGGGTGACCACCAGTCACTGGCGCCGTCGTCGACCCGCCGTCCTTGGCTAAAGATGACAATATCTGTGTTCCCATCTGTATCAGTAAACCTGACCCGGCCGTCGGGGTTGCCGTTAACCCAATTACCGGTTAATTCAGCCCCGGAGGGATGGTAAAAAGTGCCCCTGCCGTGGGGAGCGCCATCCTGCCAGTCCCCGGAGTAAGTGCCGCCCCGCCACTCTTGATTGGAGACCCTTTCTTTTTCCGGTTCTTCTTCCTGGGCTGGCTCTTCAGCGCTATCAACAGGCTCTGCCGTTTCTTCCTGCTCTGGCTCAGGATCTGTTTCTGCTGGCTGGGTTTCAGCAGGTTCTTCAGCAAGTTCCGGATCGGCTTCCTCTGCAGGTTCTTCTGCTTCATCATCATCTTTGGGCAAGAGCGCTTCTTCATCTTCATCGTTTTCTTCAAAGCGGTGCTCTGCCAGCAGCCACTGCGGTACTTTTCCTTCGGCAACAACTTGTTCTTCCGGCTCTGCCTCACTTGAGGCAGACATTTCACAGCCCGCTCCTATTAATAAGAGGGTTAAGAAAGCGGCTAACATTAGCAGGCCTTTACTTCTAGGCATCAAGATTCCTCCTCGTGGAAACGCCATCTAAATATATTAAAAACAAATTTCTTTATGCGTGCATTATAACTTATGTTTACCAGAATAGCAATCAAAATTAATGGCCCGGGGAGACTGCTGCCCTTCACAGCGGGGGCGCTTTATGGTAGATTAACTAAAGGATTTGGCTTATAAGTATTAGATGGGAGCAGCCGATGAAAAAACAGATGATTAAGGATATGCGTATCGGTGATGATGTGGAGACGCAGGTGCTGGTTTTGGAAGCAA
>PWFM01000197.1 GCA_003553895.1 Syntrophomonadaceae bacterium
AGGCCCGGTTCCACCACAATTTCATCACCGTCTTCAGCTGCTTCGATAGCTCTTTGGATGCTCCTGTAATCGCCGGGAACAGAAATATAGGGATTGTGCAGGAATACTATTGCCAGAATTACAATAGCAACAACTGCCACAGCTCCCACGGCAATTCCGATTACTTTACCCCGGGGAGAAATCTTTTTAGTGTTCTGCTCTATATTTTCGGTTTGTATATTTTCATTGTGCTCCATTATTGCTCATTCTCCTTTCTGTTATCCAATCAGACAAAATCAAGCTATTCTTCTTCAAATATGTCATCGGGTGTATTATTCGTATACACATTGTCATCGGGATCTTCCAGATCAAGCGCCGAATCGCCGGAAACCCAAACAGCGCCACCGCCTTCTTCTCCTTCTGCTTCGTTATTCTCAAAAACATTTCTGAGCAACACCGGCGTAGAATTATAAACAGCCAAACCTCCACCCAGCCGTTCTGAAAGGTTATCTATAAAGGTGTTTTCTTCTATTGTCGGTGAAGAACCTTCCATGTAAAGGCCGGCCCCGGCAAAAGAAGCCAGGTTGTCGGCTATCTCATTGCCGATAATGATCAGGGCAGTGCTCATCGAGTTAACCAGGAAAAAGCCTCCTCCATTGGCTGCCCTGTTGCCTGATATGGTATTGTTTTCAACAACAGGTTCATAATCTTCAATGTATAGTCCGCCGCCTCGCTCGGCGGAATTGTCGGCAATGGTGTTCCCTTCGAGGGTAGGGGTGGAGTTGCCGGCTATTGCCACTCCCCCACCGAGCTGATCAGCAGTGTTTTCCGAGATGATGTTATTAATCATTATCGGAGAAGAATTTGAGTAAATGACTATCCCGCTGCCGTACTCGGAGTTATTGCGCTGGATAATATTACCTTCGATAAGCGGCGAAGACTCTTCAACATGCAGGCCGCCGCCCCAGAATCCCGAATTTCCGGAAATTGTATTTTCCTGGATCGTGGGTGAAGAATCAAAAATGGCTATACCGGCCCCCACTTCGGCAGAATTATCTTCGATCACATTTTTCGTTATAAGCGGGGAACTGCCGCCGGATATTAATAACCCGCCTCCACGGGTGATGGTAAAACCGCTCAAAACAGCTTCTTCGCTTTCACCGCTCCGGAAAGAAACCACCGCTCCTGCATTTCTCCCGTCGATTATGGTCGAATCAACCACTTCGGGGTCATCCGGGTCGGTGCTGCGCAGGGTAATATTTTTGCCCCTGAAATCAATGTTCTCCCTGTAAACCCCGATGTCAACAATAATTTCATCTCCATCTTCGGCAGCGTCGATCGCTTCCTGGATAGTGGCATATTTGTCCGGCACGGTAACGTCACTGCTGCCCAGGGCAAATATAGCAGATAAGGCTACACCGATAACGGCCACTGCGGCCAGGCCGATTATTACAAACTTGAAAGTTTTTCCCGGCGCTCTGGGTTGATCCTGTTTCGCCTTTTCGGCTCCCTCTTCCGGTTCTTTCGGTTTTTCCGGTGCTGTTTTTTCTTCCTGCTCGGGACTTTCTAAATGTTCTTCACCACAGTAAGGACAAAATCCGTATTCGTTTTCGTCATAATTCATGCCGCAATTATTGCAATCTATCATATAATACCCCTCTCAATAACAATTAAACTGGACTGGCGGGGGTTGCTTGCCTTCCATTTCCACCAGACCAAAGAATGTTCTACATCGGCCCCTTTTTTCCTGCCACATATCGTCAATGAACAATTAATTATTTGTTAAAGAATTAACAGGCACAATTATTTTACCTCGCTCGGCTCCCGGCAGGTTTTTTTCTTCCAAAGAGTAGATGTAATGGATTTCTGCGGGCCTTTCCTTAATCGGATAGGCAAAAACAACCACCCCTTGGGAACCGGCAGGAAGATTATCGAAGCCGGTATAGTCATCAGCCGTCCCAACATATTTAAACTGCGTTATTATCTTTTCGTGCACAGTCCCTTCTTCGGTTATCAATACCGGTTGTTCATCATTATAGCCGTGGGGAATTTTAAGAAATCCATCTGCAACCTTATTGAGGGTAACAAACAAGGCCAGGTAATAAACATCTTCTTTCTGAAGCCTGATCACTGAACTTTCAAAGTAAATTCCACCCTCATTGCTTTGCTTTTCATCTCCCGGAGCAGCCTGATCCTCTTTTTTTCCTGAAAAAAAAGAGCCTGCCTCTTCCGGTAACCGGTCATTAACCAGGTATCTATCTAGAGTAATAACTACTTTACCATCTTCAGAAGCATATTCAGTTAATTCAATTTCAAAGGACCCGGTTTTTTCATGATTATCTAAGCCTTCTTCTTTTAGAGCCGGTTCCTGCTTTTCCTCTTCTTTATTATCGGTCGGCCTTTCTTCGGGTCCTGCTGTATCATCATCCGCACAGCCGGATATTAAAAAAAGCACCACAACAATTATAAACAACAATAAATATTTCATGGCATTCCCCCACCTGCTGCTTGCCGTTTCCGTCCAAAATACCGACTTTAACAACATTTCATGACAGCCTTTAGCCGTGCTTTATATTAACATGTTCACTCCTGGATAAACAAGACTAAATATCTGGTTCCCCGGAGGCACAATACCTGTATCCCTTAAACGTTTTAAAGGCCAGAAAGGGAAATTATTACGGGCCGGGCCGGGCCTTCACGGTAAGTAAAACTAATCACCGCGCCGCTTTCGATTCCTTCGACATTAATTCCTTCGCCAAGGGTAAAGGCCTGTTCGTACTCTATTTCTAAAGAATGGCTGTCAATCTGGCCAATGAAAATCCCCAGAGTAACCACGCCTTCCGGCGGGCTGTCCACAGCTTCGATAGAATCGATGATCGGGCGATCCCCGGTTTCAGTATAGGTAAAAGCAACCTTCACTCCGTCAGGAATCTCCTTAAGATCGACCCCTTCCCCAATACTAAAAGCCCGGTTTCTAACCACCTCGATGGACTGGCTGTCAATCTGGCCGACAAATATTCCTTCGCCATCTATTTCCTGGTTATCGTTAAAATCATCATGATCCGGCTCTTCAATAACTTCGACCGCCAATAAAACCGGCCTGTGCTCCCCCTTTGTGTAGGAAAAAGCAATTGTAGATCCGTCAATCAAACCTTCTATTGTCGCCTCCCGATCAATGGCAAAAGCCCTGTATTCTCCTTCGCTCTTTATTTCCACAGAGCGGCTGTCAATCCGGCCCACGTATAATCCCGTCCCCTGAAACACTTCTTCCGCCGGCTCATCAAGGACCTCAATAGACTTCAGCACCGGTCGTTCTTCTTGTTCTTCATAGGTGAATGAGACCCTGGAGCCGCTTTCAATTTCAGATACATTCAAACCCTCGGCCAGGCCAAAAGCGCCGGGATCGCCTTCGATCTCAATCTCTACAGACTGGCTGTCTATTTGCCCGACATAGATCCCTTGACCCTGGATGGAGATTTCCTGTTCATCTTTTACTTCGGTGTCGAAATCTTCATCTCCACTCCGGCATCCTCCAGTAATCAGCAGGACGACCAGAACAAGAAAAAGCCCCGCAAAGGCAACTCCCATGTTATTACGCACAGCCCTCACCCCTTAATCAGTTATACCTGTTCTCTTAAATGACCACAGGCAGATAAAACTGGTTCCCATAATTTAACCTTACAATATTATTTTGCATAAATATACCTGCATCGTTTAAAATTAATATAAAGCATAAACAAGATTTTTGCCACACCTGTTTTTATGACAAGGGGGGGGTAACATAAAATGGAAGAAAAAATAAAAGGGGGGATCAGCTCCTGCCTTCTTGGCAACCGGGTCAGATACGACGGGGGCCATAAAAGAGATCGTTACATAACCGATGTGCTGGCCGAATATTTTCACTTTGTCCCGGTCTGCCCCGAGGTTGAATGCGGCCTGCCAGTACCCCGGGAAACAATGCATCTGGAGGGATTACCGGAGCAACCACGCCTTGTCACCACTAAAACCAAAGTTGATCAAACTGCCAGGATGCAAAAATTCTGTATGGAAAAAGTACGCGAACTGGAGAACGAAAATCTCTGCGCTTTTATATTCAAAAAAGATTCTCCCAGCTCCGGCCTGCACCGGGTAAAAATCTATGGCGACTCCGGTCAGGCTCAAAAGAAAGGACGGGGGTTATTTGCTTCTGCAGTAGTAAGAAGGTTCCCTCTACTGCCCGTTGAAGAGGAGGGACGTCTCCACGACGCCAGGCTGCGTGAGAATTTCCTGGAAAGAATCTACTGCTACAATCGCTGGCATTCTTTTTTAAAAAACGGTCCCGACTATAAAAAGCTGGTCCAATTCCATACCCGCCATAAGCTGCAGCTGATGTCCCACAGCCCCAAACACCTGGCAAAAATGGGCCGACTGGTGGCCGCCGGAAAAGAAAGACCCCGTGAAGAGCTCCTGGCGCAATACGAGGCTTTACTGATGGAGGCGATGGCTTTGAAAGCCACTGTCAAGAAAAATGTCAACGTTCTTCACCACATCATGGGCCATTTTAAAACCTTCCTTACCGCGGATGAAAAAAGGGAGCTCCTGGAAGTGATCGATAATTACGCCCGCTCTATCGTTCCCCTGGTAGTGCCCCTGACCCTGGTCGGGCATTATGTGCGTAAATATGAAGTTTCATACCTGCAGGATCAGGCTTACCTGGAGCCGCATCCGGCTGAATTGATGCTCCGCAATCATGTCTAGCTCGGTTATGCAGGGCATATCGCTGCCTGGCAGGTATAGGCGGCATAAATCCAGTGGCATGAGGATGGATTTTATGATATTATTCTGATTAGTTGTAACCGCTATTAATTAATAGGGGAGTTTATTGATGGGAAACGAAGCCAGTATTCAACAGGATTACCTGTTATCTGTAAATGATTTTAAAAAAATGATCCTGGGCGCCAGTTACTTTTTCGAACGGGAAAAAGAAAAAATTGATGCTCTCAACGTGTTCCCGGTTCCGGACGGCGATACCGGAACTAATATGAGCATGACCCTGGGCGCCGCCGTAAAGGGCTCCATGTCTTACAACGGAAATTCAATCGGCGAATTGTCGGAAATTGTGGCCTCCCATGCATTGATGGGGGCCCGGGGCAATTCAGGTGTCATTCTTTCCCAAATCCTGCGCGGCATTGCCCACGGCCTGCAGAAAAAAGACAAAATCTCTCCTGGTGAGTTTAGTAAAGCTTTTCAGTACGCCGTAGTTTATGCTTATAAAGCGGTATCCACCCCTGTGGAGGGGACGATCTTGACTGTGGCCAGAGAAATGGCCCGCGGGATCAGGAATGCTGTCCGCCAGGGTGAAAATATGCATAAGAGCATGGAAGAGGCGGTAAAAAGCGGTAAAGCGGCCCTGGAAAAAACTACAGATATGCTTCCCGCCCTCAAAGAAGCCGGTGTTGTCGACGCCGGGGGCCTTGGTTTACTGGTATTTATCGAAGGATGCCTGTATGCCATGAAGCAGTCCCTGAACGAGCTGCTTTATAAAAGCGAAAAAGGCCGATCCGGTAAAGAAGCGGCTTTAGATAAAGGCCCCGCCGGTAAGCCTCTGGCTCACTTCTCACCCGAAACTCTCGACCTTACCTACCCTTACTGCACCGAAGTAATTGTCAAGTCGGAAAACGGCGACTTTAACAACCTTGAAAGTGAGCTGGCCGCTTCTGGAGATTCACTGATAGTCGCCGTCGACAAAAATATGGCCAAGATCCATATCCATACAGCCTCCCCCGGGTTGATCCTGCAAACAGCCCTTAGCTATGGATCTCTGCATAATATCAAGATCGAAAATATGGAAGAACAAATGGAAGAACAGCGAGAAGAAGCTGTTTCCTCAACCGCAACGGTGGAAACACCGCTTATACTGCCCAATTCAGGACACCGGGAGCAGGGAGAAGCCGGAGTGATCTCCGTTTCCTTTGGAGAAGGTTTCCGGGAAATCTTTCTCAGCCTGGGCGCAGATGAAATAGTTTTTGGCGGACAGACCATGAACCCCAAGGTGGAAGATCTTTTAAACGCCGTTCATAAGCTGCCTCACGAAGCGGCTATCATACTGCCAAACAACAAAAATATTATCATGGTTGCAGAACAGGTTAAGGCCCTGGCCGGCAAACACGTGGAAGTGGTTGAAACCAGGACTCTCCCTGAAGGACTGGCCGCCCTGCTATCGTACAACCCCCACCATACAGTAGAAGAGAACGCCGGCACTATGGCTGAAGTTATGAGCAGGGTAAGAACAGGCCTGGTTACCTATGCCACGAGAGACACCAGCGTTAAAGGAGCGGAAGTTAAAACAGGCCAGTACCTCGGCCTCCTGGGAGATAAAATTGTATCCGCCGGAGAAGGCTTGAACCAGGCCGCCCTTGAACTGGCAGATGAAATCATCGGACCGGACAACGATATAGTATCCATTTTTTACGGGAATGATATTTCCCGCTCCGAAGCTACCCTTGTAGCCAACGCGGTGGCGGAAAAATACCCGGATATGGAGGTTGAACTGCAATACGGCGGTCAGCCCATTTATTATTACATTTTCTCCGTGGAATAACTTACCCCGCCAGGCAATCCGGGCAGTAACCGTAAACTTCGAGGGTATGTTCCTCAATCTCAAAACGGGTCACTTCTTCTATCTCATCGGCTATTGACTTAAAATTACAGCTGCCAAATTCAGATATATCCCCGCATCCCTTGCAAACCAGGTGGTGATGATGATCACCGGGCCGGTTCGGTTCATAGCGGATCTGACTGTTTTTCAAAACCAGGGCTCGCAGGATCCCGAGGTATACCAGGAGGTCTACAGTCCGATAAACAGTAGCCATGCCGATGCCGGGGCAACTGGAACGAAGCCCCCCATAGATCCCCTGCACGTCGGGATGCCCTTTTTCCCTGGCCATATAATCTAGAATTGCCAGGCGCGGCCCGGTCAACTTATACCCCCTCCGGCGCAATATTGCTTTAGATTGTTCCAGAAACTTATTATTCATTGAGAAACCTCTTCCAAATGACCTTTTCCCCATGCCCAAATTCCTTCCACACATTATTTTTTAGAAGTGTTTTTCCATGATATATTTGCCGGCTACAGTAAGGGCAAATAATGCTGCCAGGATCAGAACAATGGCCGCCCCCGGCGGTACCGGATAATAGTAGGAAATGAAAAGACCGCCCAAACTACCGGCTAAACCAAAAACCAGCGAATAGGCAAGCATACTGCGATAATTGCTGCTAAGCCTGTAGGCTGTTGCGCCCGGAATAACAATCAGGGCCGCCACCAGGACTACACCGACAAGCTGTATAGAAACCATTACCGTCAGGCCTATTGCCGCTAAAAGCCCCATGTAGAGAGGGCCGACCGGAAGCCCCCCCGCTACAGCCATTTCTTCGTCAAAACAGATGGCCAGCAGTTCTTTAAAAAAAAGAACAACAAAAATCATAATCGCCACCAGGGCTGCAGCCATCACCTGTAAATCCCCCCTGGAAACGGCAAGGATGTTTCCGAAAAGCAGGGAGAATAGTTCCGGGTAATAACCTTTGAAAGTACTAATCAGGGCAATGCCCAAAGCCATACCGGAAGCATAAAAAATACCGATAACCGTGTCTTCGCTGATCTTGCCCAGACGGCTGATATGACCGGTGCTCATGGCTGTGCCCACGGCAAAGATGCCGCCGGTAAATACAGGATCAAGTCCCGCTGCCAGGCCAATAGCAATTCCCCCCAGGGCCGTATGCGATATACCCGCCCCCAGGAAAGACAACCTTTTCAACACGACGAAAAAGGATATGGTCGGGCAAAGGACTCCCACCAGGAGGGCCGCCAGAAAGGCTCTTTGCATGAAACCGTAAGCAAATATTTCGCTCAATGCCGGCACCTCTCAATGCCGCTGCCGGTAGATAAAAAATCAAACTGGCAGCGGTAAGCTTCGTCCAGATGAGGACTGCGCAAAACTTCGGCCGGATGCCCGTGAATATGCATGGCCCGGTTTATGCAAAGCAATTTATCTGCCGAAGGCGCGATAGAAACCAGGTCGTGCGAGACCAGAATTATTGAGAGCCTTTCCTTTTCTTTTAATTCCTGCAGCAATTTAACAAAACTCTGCTGGGCTGGAAAATCAAGGCCGGTATTGGGTTCATCCAGCAGCAGCAAGCCCGGACGCCTGGCCAGGGCTCTGGCCAGCAAAATGCGTTGCTGTTCTCCACCGGAAAGGCTTTGAAACGAGCGATGGGAAAAACCCTCCATACCTACCGAGTGGAGGGCCTTTTCAACTTTTCTTCCTTTTTCCGGAACCCGGCGCAGAAGGGTGCGGGGAGATAGCAGACCCGTAGCCACCACGTCGGCCGCGGAAAGCGGAAAGCGCCGTTCAAAAGACTGACGCTGGGGCATGTAACCGATCCCGGGTCTGGCTTCTTTCAAGTTCAGGCCGCGGCTTCCGAATACTGTTAACAGGCCCTTCTGAATAGGAACCAGGCCGAGCGCTGCCCGCAGCAGGGTTGTTTTGCCGGCGCCGTTGGGACCGATCACGCCGGTGAGCTCCCCCTGTAATGCTGAAAAAGAAATATCCTCCAGAACCGTTTTGCCGCCAAGCATCACGGTCAGGTTGTCTGCTTTAATCACTTCCTGCAATATTGTCCCCGCCTTACATCGATGGCTTTATTATTCCATGGCTTCTTTGAACACAGCCAGGTTAAATCGCATTAAGTCAAGGTATGATTCTCGCCCTTCAACCCCTTCTCCTCCCAGGGGATCGATCATCAGCACTTCCGTCCCGCTCTCTTCGGCAATCCTATCGGCCAGTTCGGATGAAAACTGAGGCTCGGCAAAAATACCTCCGATCTCTTCTTGCCTGATCAGTTCAACCAGTTCTGCAACCCAGCCGGCAGAGGGTTCCTGGCCCGGGAACTGGGCAATAACGGCTACCTCTTCCAGGCCGTAACGCTCGGCAAAATATTGCCAGGCCGAATGAAAAGCAATAAACCCGGTCCTGGAAAATCCTGCTGAGGCGTCTTCTATTTCTTCATGCAAATCGGTCAGCTCTCCACGGTACTTTTCATAACGGCGGTCAAAGTACTGTTCCTCCCCGGGAGCAAGTTCTACCAATTTTTCATGAATAGCGGGACCCAGCAAGTCTCTGACAATTAAAGGATCCAGCCAAAAATGAGGATCCTGGGGTCCGTGATCGCAATCGCCGTGATCGTGGCCATTATGATGATCATGGCTGCAATCACAGTCATGCCCATGATCATGCCCATGATCTTTTTCCTCGGCTGCATTATCTTCAAGCCTGTAGTAATCCACCGTTTCAATCATATCTACCCGTTCCGACATTTTCAGAACGGCCGGCCCGGAGCCTGCAGCTTCGGTCATGTTGACAGCCCAGTTATCAAGGCCGGCCCCAACATAAATCAACAGATCCGCCTGTTCCAGCAGCCGGGCCTGTTCAACCGTAGGCTCATAAGTGTGGGGGCTGGCTCCGGCTGGTAAGAGATAGGAAACTTCAACCTCTTCACCTCCGAGCCGTCCGGCAATATCGGCCAGGGGGTAAATGGTGGTCACGACTTTGATGGCCGGATCCAGTTCGCCGGTTTTAGCTTCCTCAGAAGTGCATCCGGGCACCAAAAACAGGACCATTAAAAGCACGGCAAAAACAAAAACCGCAGCCATTGCAAATTTTTTGCTGGTCATATCAGTTCTTCTCACCCTCTTTTCTGTGTAATTGAAAAATATAATCATTTGCGTATGGTTGTAGGGACTGGTTTTCTAATCCAGGCTTTATTTTTCTGAGAACAATTATCAATTACTTGTCTGGATTATAACATAAATCTCGGCAGGGGCAACCGGTGTTTACTTATTTAAGCCGCTGAGATATCATTAAATTTAAAATATACCTGTCCCAACTAAAAATGGAGGTTTTACTTAATGCGCCCAAAACCGGCAATAAAGCCGACAAAACCATACTTTTCTTCCGGCCCCTGCGCCAAGCGTCCCGGCTATAAACTGGAAATTCTCCGGGAGGCGCCTCTGGGCCGATCACACCGCAGCAGCAGCAGTAAATTGAAATTAAAGAAAGCGATCGATAAGACGAAAGAAGTCCTGGGCCTGCCGGAAAATTACCTGGTCGGCATCGTACCCGCCTCGGATACGGGAGCATTTGAAATGGCTATGTGGAACCTGCTCGGCGAAAGGCCCGTGGAAGTAGCTCATTTTGATGCCTTCGGAAAAACCTGGGCCGACGATATCAGGGAACAGCTCAGGCTGGAAAAAGCCCGCTACCATACCACCGATTACGGCTTCCTGCCGGAACTGTCGAAGATCAATTTTCATAACGATGTTGTTTTCACCTGGAATGGAACAACCAGTGGAGTAAGGGTCCCAAATGGCAATTTTATACCACAGGACCGCAGAGGATTAACCCTGTGCGATGCCACTTCCGCTGTCTTTGCCGTAGATTTGCCCTTGGAGAAACTCGATGCCACCACTTTTTCCTGGCAAAAAGTGCCCGGTGGAGAGGCTGCCCATGGGATGCTGATCCTTTCGCCCCGAGCCGTAGAGCGACTGGAAAACTACAACCCGCCCTGGCCTCTACCGAAGATATTCCGCCTGAAAAATAAGGGCAAGCTGATGGCAGACCTGTTTGAAGGATCAACCATTAATACTCCGTCCATGCTCTGTGTGGAAGACTATCTTGATGCCCTGCTCTGGGCAGAAAAAATAGGTGGTCTGCCTGAATTAATCAGGCGCAGCAATGAAAACCTGGCTGTCATTGAAAGATTTGTTGAAGACCATAACTGGATTCATTTCCTGGCCTCAGACCCTGAGATCCGCTCCAACACCAGTGTCTGTCTGAAAGTAGATCTAAACCCCGGGCAGGTCAAGGAACTGGTCCGGCTGCTTGAATCGGAAAGCGCAGCTTATGATATCGCCTCTTACCGCGACGCCCCGCCTGGACTTCGCTTCTGGTGCGGGGCCACAGTTAGCAAAGAAGACCTGGAAAGGGCCATGCCCTGGTTGGAGTGGGCCTACCACCAGACCAAAGGCTGATTGGAGCCATCGATTCTAACAGGCGCCACCTGCCTGGTCTGGAAGAGCCAGTTCCATAAAAGTTGGTTTCCACAATGAGACCCTGTAAACCGGGAGGCCCTCGGCGTTTCCGGAACCGCTTCAAAAAGTCTTGCCAGATTAAGGCAGGGCTTCAGGATTAAGAGCCTGATCAGCCCTGCTTAAGTATAAGAGGATAAAATGAGCTAATGGCTGCATAATCAGCCTGCTCAGCAAACCACGGTCTATTAGCTTAATTCTTACTGGCTGTCTATTTTCTTGACCAGCAGTTCATTAACCAGCTGCGGGTTGGCTTTACCCCTGGTTTCCTTCATGACCTGTCCGACAAGGTGCCCCAGCGCCTTCGATTTGCCACCGCGGTAACTTTCCACCGTGTCCGGGTTCTCGCTGATGATCCGGTCGACAATTGATTCCAGCTCCGATTGGTCCGATATCTGCAGCAAGCCTTCCTCTTCAACAACCCGGCGGGGTTTCTTGCCACCCTGAAAAGCCTTTTCCAAAACCTCTTTGGCAATTTTGCCGCTGATCTCCTGATTGTCGATCATCTGCAACAGTTCAGCCATATCTTCGGGCACGAAAGAAGCCTGATCCGCTTCCAAACCGGCATTGTTAAGATGAGCTGAGAATTCACCCATCACCCAGTTGCTAACTTCTTTCGGCTTATTAAAAAACTCCAGGCACGATTCAAAATAATCGGCCAGGCAGCGCGACGCCGTAAGGACCCCGGCATCGTATTCGGGAAGACCGTATTCTTCAACAAACCTTTTAGCCCTTTCACCGGCCATTTCCGGCAGGTTATGGCGCGCTTTTTCCACTTCCGTTTCTGCAAGCTGGATCGGGGCCAGTTCCGGATCTGCAAAACAGCGGTAATCATCTGCCTCCAGTTTACCGCGCATAACGATCGTTTCCTGCCTGTCTTCATCCCAGCGCAGGGTCTGAGTAGCCACTTTTTCTCCGCTATCCAGGATCCCGGCCTGTCTTTTTATTTCATGGTCGAGCGATTTTTCAACCGCCCGGAATGAATTCATGTTTTTTAGCTCTGTTTTAATCCCGAAAATTTCTTCTCCCGGGTTACGGAGGGAAACGTTGGCATCACAGCGCAGGCTGCCTTCTTCCATTTTGCAGTCGGATACACCGGCATACTGCATAATGCTCTTTAGTTTCTCCAGGTAGCGGCGAGCTTCCAACGAAGAACGCAGATCCGGTTCGCTTACTATTTCAATCAAGGGCACACCGGCCCGGTTATAATCGACCATGGAAGAACCGCCGGAAGCACCTGCGGTTTCATGGAGCAGTTTGCCGGCATCTTCTTCCATGTGGACCCTGCCGATACCGACTTTTTTTAACACGCCCCGGTCATCTTCAATTTCCAGGTAACCGCTGCTGCCGAGCGGGATATGATACTGAGAAATCTGGTATCCTTTGGGCATGTCCGGGTAGAAATAATTTTTACGATCAAAGTAACTATATAGCGCCACTTTACAATTCAAGGCCACAGCTGCAGTAAGGGCCTGCTGCAGGGCTTCCCTGCTCATTTGCGGCAGGATGCCGGGAAACCCCAGGCAAACCGGACAGGTATTAACATTCGGCTCCGGCACAAACCGGTTGGGACAGGCACAAAACAACTTACATCCAGTAAGCAGCTCCACATGCACTTCCAGACCGATCACAACTTCGTACTTCATACCCAACTCACCTCAACATCTTCGGGGCACGGGGGCAACCCCCTTGTCCCGGCTTTACTGTTTGATAATGATACCTTTCTTCCTTTTTGCATTTAAAGCCTTTACTATGCACTCCTGCACCCTATTTTTATAGTAAAAATAACTGTTCAATGTAGCTGCGCCACCCGTAACAAGATCAATAATTATTGGTTCCCTTAAGACAAAAGCTTTTTATACCAGCATTAATCGAAATAATTTAACAAAAAACCTGTTACAGTGTTCCCGTGTCCCGGGGCCCGGAGGTGGATCCCACGGCAAGCAGGGTTTTTTCGCTAAAAGGAGGCCCTACCAGCTGCATGCCGACTGGAATACGATTCACCTGCCCGGCGGGAATGGTTAGGGCAGGCATTCCGGAAAGACTAACCGGCGCGCAAAAAAAATCGTCAGACCATTCATCCAGGAAGCTTACTTCACCTTTCAACTGACGGGGCAGGTTTTTGGCGGTGGGCAGCATCAACAGATCACACTCCTTGAGAACTCCTGCAAACTCCTGCCGGATCAGCTCCCAGATTTTTAGGGCCTGGCGATAATAGCGGCCGTAATTACCTTTACTCAACAAGAACGTGCCAAAAATACTGCGGCGGCGCGCTTCTTTCCCCAGGATCTCGGCGCGGGATTGAAAATACATGTTTTCCAGGTTATCTGCTTCACCGGTTTTACCAAAACGAATTCCGTCAAAGCGGGCATGATTGGATGAGGCCTCGGCCAGGGCAATGATATAATAAGCCTGCAGGCCTTCTCGCAGCAAACCCAGATCTATATTCTTGATTTTATAGCCGAGCCCGGCAAAATCATCCCGGGCTTGCTCAAATACTTCCCTTAATTCCGGCTGCAAAAAATCAAAAGCCGTTACAGGATAGCCGATAGTGATATCTTCTGAGCCGGGTGTTTTGATTATTTCCGGGATCCCTTTCCGGCAAACTGCCGTGGCCGCATCCCGCTCATCAAAACCGGAAATAATATCCAAAACACCGGAAATGTTTTCACAGGAAAAAGCGGTTATTCCCACCCGGGCAAAAGAACTGCAGTGGGCATTTAAACCGTGCCGGGAAACCCGCCCTGTTGTCGGGCGCAGTCCTGCTACCCCGCAGTGCGAAGCCCCCTGGCGCAGGGCTCCCCCGCTGTCACTTTCCACGGCCAGCATACAGATCCCGGTGGCAACCGCTGCAGCGCCGGCGCTCCCTGCCGTCCTTTCGGCCTGCCAGGGATTTGCTGTAGCCCCTCCGGGTGAAGTCAGGGTAGTCGAACCCTGGCCCATATCGTCCAGGTTGGTTTTACCGATTACCACCGCCCCGGCCTCCATTAAACTTTCAACCACCGCTGCCGTTACCGGCGAAATAAATTCGCTGAAAGCGGAAGAACCGAAGCTGGTAGGTAAAACACCGTAACACAGATCGTCTTTAACAGTTATCGGGATCCCGGCCAGGGGCAGCTCTCCACCCTGTTTTATTTTCTCATCAATAGCCCTGGCCTGCTCGGTAGCATCAACTCCGGCAACAGCATTAAATATATTGAGCCCTTCGTTTAGAACGCTGCAGTTTTTGAGGGTTTTATCAATTAACTGGTGAGCGGTAATTTCACCTTCGAGCACTGCTTCAGCCACCCGGTGAACAGTCGTTTTTCGCAATTCCAATTCAAATCTCCCCTTCGCAAACCTGCTTTATTATTCCATGATTTTGGGGACCAGGTAAAAACCGCCGGTAAAATTGGGGGCAGCTTCTTGCAGTTCAGCCAGATCGCTCTGCCGGGGTGTATCTTCCCGCAAAACATTGATCGCCTCATGGCTAAATACAAGCCCCTCGAGATCACCGGTATCGACCTCGAGCGCCGGCTCGAGCCAGCCCAGAAACTGATCCAGCTCCCGGTGCAACTGATCACGCTCAGGATCGGAAACCCCTATTTTTATGGCTTCGATCGCCTTCTCAAGACCCACAGCTGCGCTATCCATTTCTAACCACCTTCTTTACCAGATTTATGAACAAAGTAAACGCTTGGCCTGATTAATAAAATTGCCCTTGCTGATACTCTTGGCTGGAGCTGCACCGGCTTAGCAGACACAAAACAATAGTGCCCAAAAATATAAAAACCCGGTCTCACCGCCCAAATTTTTAAACTGCCGGGATTTGAGTTTCACCCGGCATACCGGGGCCAGGCACAATCTTCCAACCCTGCCATTTCTGCATTAATACTTAAAGCATCCGGCTATTAATTCTTTAAAAAGGGGGCATTTACCTGCCCCCTTGTGAAGAAATCATTATATCGCCTTAATAATCATTATTTTCATGGTAGAGGCGGTCTGCAGGCCCAGGGCACTCCTTGAGCATCCACCACACTTTGCCCAGGTGGGGGGATACCCAGGCAGCCTGCTGCCGCCTCTACCAAACCCGACTTTATATTTGGGTCTGGCTTTTTATTAATTATAACATGTGCGCTAAGAATACATTGACCAGGCCAAAATAGATGGCCAGGGCTGATATATCCTTGATCGTTGTAATAAAAGGGTCGGCGCCGGCAGCCTGGTCAAGGCCAATAAAGATGATGGCAATCCCGCCTGCTGCCATCCAAAGAATCGTTGTGCTACTGTGTATTACCCGGATTGTTCTTCGGACAAAGCTTCATTATACTTAGCCGCCGGGCTGCTCTCGGCTTCACCAAGTTGAACCAGGGCGCTACGCGTTAACGGAGGGGCAATTATTTCGAAAAAGATTACCGCTGACAGCATTACTGTAAGTATCTGGCTGCTAACCTCCGGCAGCTGCTGGGCGACCAGCATAGTAAGCCCTATTGTTGTGCCAGCCTGAGATAAAAGGCAACGGGGCAGGTAACGACAGGTCCCCTGGTCCATGTTAAACCACCTGGTTGAAGCATAAACCCCGGACATTTTACTAAAAATACGGACACCAATATATACCGCAACCGCAATGCCGGCAGCCGGAATAAGTCCCGGCTGCAACGTTGCTCCGGCGACAGTAAAAAATAACAGCAGGACCGGCGATGCTACCTCTTCAACACTGGCAAACAGCGTTTCTGTCTCTTGGGCAAAATTTAATACTACAAAACCCATGGTCAGTATCGTAATCAGGGCAGAAAAATTAATCAGGGAAGTCAAACCTGCTCCTACCAGTATCATTGTTAAAACCAGGAGCAGTCGGGGCTGTCCGGATGATACCAGCCGGAAAAGATATACAGTTGCAAAACCAAGGGCCGCCCCAAAAAGAGCTGAGCCGCCAATTTCAGACAAACTGATCAAGACAGATTGCAGGGAAACATCACCACCGGCAATCAAGGGCCTGGAAATTGCAATAGAAATGGAGATGAATATTACACAGGTTATATCTTCAAGCGCTGAAACCATCAA
>PWFM01000153.1 GCA_003553895.1 Syntrophomonadaceae bacterium
CGGTTTACGCTCGAGGATTTCAAGCGCTTTTTCCCGGGCCAGGTCAAAACAATCTTTACTGCCCAGTTTTTCCCAGGTTTCCCACATCATCCGGTTGAAGATCGTAGGTGACCAGATCTCGGTCCGAAAATGCTTCATAGTATGTTCCGTGGCCAGGAAATGCCCTCCCGGCCCGGTCTCGACGATAGTATCTGTCCCCAGGGTGTCCCGGTTTATTTTTGTCCCGGCCCCGATGTAACGGGCGGCGCTGATAAAATCATCGCACATGACCAGGAAGGGCAGGGAACCGGTTTTGCCGCTGTCAAGATAACCTACGTCATGGACCAGGTTGGCTCCACAAAGCTGGTTTAACAGCAGGCCTATCGCTGCTTCCATGCCGGCCTGGGCATCCGGCAAAGGCGAGTTGGAGCAACCGGCTTCGGTAAAGTTGGGCAGCTTATAAAAGCGGGCCAGCTCAGACATGGCACAGTAGTTCATGGCCGCATCCGGTGAACCGTACAGGGTAGCCGTAGTTTTCATTTCCATCGGAGTGGCCCCGCCGCCGATGATAATCGGCGCCCCTTTCTTTTTCAACTGGGCAATTACAAGACCGGAAAGGCTTTCTGCATTCATCTGCACAATAGTCCCGGCCTTAGTTACCGGGCAGGTTCCTCCGCCAACAACTCCAGGTGTATAAATAACAGGAACACCGTACTCTATGCAGGCAAACATCTTGGAAAGGCCTTCATGGGTGTGAATAAGGGGAGAAATCGGTTCGTCATAAAGGATGATAAAGGGGTGGCTGCGCAGTTTATCATATGAACCGGATGCTGCGGCAGCCATATCAAAAATTGCCCTGAGATTGTCTTCATTAAATGAAGTAAAAATTATTGGCTTGGCACAATTCAAAACCAGGGCCGCAAACTGGTGCATATCTCCTTTGCTTGCTTCAACATCACCGGGGATAGCATAGCTCATGGCAAAATCGAGGTTTGACAAATGATCAATCAATTTGGCCGTATTGACTATATCCTGTTTGACCGAAGCCCGCCTTTTCCCACTTTCCAGGTCAATGTGAAAGGGTAGATCCGAGCCGGTTCCGTAATAGGTATTGTTGCTTTCCAGGTTCATGGCGGGGCTGCCTTCACGATCATAGATATTGATCTTGGAAGGAGCCGTTCTGATCGCTTCATCTACCAGCCAGCCGGGAATTTTAGCCACACGGCCTTCTATAAGGCAACCGGCTTCCTCTAAAAGCTTTAAAGACTCGTCATGATCGACGCGCACCCCGGCCCGCTCCAACACATCGATGGTGGCGCTGTGGATCTCCTCCAGCTGGCCGGTGCTAAACCAGGTTAACTGTGGCGACAACTGCTCACTGTAATTGGATCGATACTCGGCTATTTTAAACACCTCCAGGATTAACTGGGTAATTAGATTAGTGCTGTAGTCCTGACAATTTTTCCTTTTTCTATCCCGGAGCCATCAGGTTAGGCCGATCGGGCCCCGGCATGCGCCTTTTAGCGATTATGGGCAGACTCCGCCATTATCCCAGGCACAACGGGATAACTGGACTCATTTTTATGCAAAAAGCATTTTGTGGTGGTTATGACCGTAAAGTTACAGATGGTTTAGCCCAAGCCCAATTGTTTCGTGTTCATATCCTTTAACCGGCGCTCCAATAGTGCCATAAAGGACTACAGCCAACCATTCACCATCTTCACGGTGTTCAATGTTTCGTGGTCCGCGGGCTACGGTAAAAATCAGGCCGACCGTCCGAAGCATGTTGCCAAGTCCGAGCTGGCCGCGGCAGATGCCGACAAAAGCATCAAGGATGGCGTGGTAAAGGGCATGAGTATCACGGTAGTAGTCTTCGCGGATCAGGCCTTCTCTCTGGGCGGCCGTTTCTACGGCTGCAAAAATTTTTTCCGTGCTCATGGAACCAACTTTGCCCTTGATCAGCTTATAACCGTTATCCTCCGCCGTCTTTTTAAACTGTGCTTCCAGCTCTCCGTCGGCCAGGGCATACATAATCGCGTTTTTACCTATAGATTCCATTTTTGCCGCCGCCTTTTTTGGTTAATAACTACTGCCTGTAAACCAGCTTATATTATAATACTTTTGCCCTATTTACTCAAATCAATTTCATGTTCTACTGCCTCAAGCAGGCGACCGCTTTTAACCAGTTCTACCGCCTTGTTAATCAAAGGATAGAGGATCCGGTCTTTCTCTAAAAAATCCACTTCTTCACGCAGCCGGTTGTAAGCAAGGCTGGTTCCCCGACCAAGGTACTCCGGGCCCTGAAAGTCAATGGCCTGACAGGCCACCAGCAGCTCGATACCAATTATGTGAGCCAGGTTCTCCATGATACGCCTGGACTTGCGGGCGGCAGTCGTCCCCATGCTGACGTGATCTTCCTGGTTGGCCGAAGAGGGAATAGAATCGACACTGGCCGGATAACACAGTCCCTTATTTTCACTAACCAGGGAAGCTGCGGTGTACTGAGCGATCATCAGGCCCGAATTTAGGCCTCCTTCTTCAACCAGAAAAGGCGGCAGGCCGCTGAGCGAGGGATTGACAAGCCTTTCGATCCGCCTCTCGGCAATACTGCCCAGTTCAGCAACAGCAATAGCCAAAAAATCCATGGCCTGAGCAACCGGTTGGCCGTGGAAATTGCCTCCCGAAAGGACCCGGCCTTCTTCAGGAAATAGCAGCGGGTTATCATTAACCGAATTAATTTCCACTTCCAGGATGCCGCGCACATAATCCAGCGCATTAGCCGTAGCTCCGTGAACCTGGGGGATACAGCGCAGGCTGTAAGCGTCCTGCACCTTGTGGCTGTCACTACCGATCAACTTGCTATCTTTAACAAGGCGGCGTATTGAATCTGCAGTATAGCCGTGCCCGCTATAACTCCTGACCGATGCAATAAGGGGATCAAAAGCATCGGGAACTGCCTTCTGGGCTTCAAGGGTAAGGGCTGCTGTAACCAAAGCCGCCTTGAAATAATTCACGGCATCAAGGTAAGCCAGGCTGCCGATGGCGGTCATGATCTGGGTCCCGTTGATCAGGGCCAGGCCCTCTTTTTCCAACAGGGTCAGCGGCTCCAACCCGGCTGCAGCCAGGGCAGCCGCTCCGCTCATCCGTTCACCCTGGTAAAAAGCTTCGCCTTCACCGGTCATGACTAAAGCCAGGTGGGAAAGGGGAGCTAAATCTCCGCTTGCTCCCAACGAGCCCTGCTCGGGGATAACAGGGGTCACTCCCCGGTTCAAAGCTTCTACCAGTAATTCGATCAGGGTGGGACGGATGCCCGAGCACCCCCTGGCCAGAGCGTTGATCCGCAGCAGGAGCACAGCCCGGACCACTTCCTCGGGCAGCGCATCACCTACTGCCGCTGCGTGACTGGCAATCAGATTTTTTTGCAGCTGGATGGCATCCTCCCTGGAAATACTGACTTCACTGAACCGGCCAAACCCGGTTGTAATTCCATATACCGCTTCCTCCCTTTCAACCAGGCTTTCAAGCATGGTCCTTGATTTTTCTATGCGCTCAAGGGCATCCGGATCGATACCTACCAGCACGTGATGCCTGGCCACTCTACCTACATCTTCAACACTCAGGTTTTTGCCGGTTAGCATAAGGGTTCTGCCGGTTTCTTTATAATGCTTAATCATATCCATATTTTTTAGAAACCTCCTATCAATAAGAAAAGAGCACACGGGTTATTCCATTCCCGGTGCTCCCTCATATCTAATAAACTATGAGCAGCAGGACTGCTTTTTACATTTTA
>PWFM01000055.1 GCA_003553895.1 Syntrophomonadaceae bacterium
CTCTCCCAAGCCCTGCGCTCGAGACGCCGCCGAACCCCTCCCGGGGTCCGGCGGCTTGGTGCCGATCAGACTCCTCAACGAACGTGATCAGGGCAACATCAAATCAGGTGATCACACTCACGCGCAGGACCCGAGGACGCTTGGGCGGCACGCATCATTGGCGTGAGCTTCCATGATTTCGGCAACGCCCGAGGCAAAGCAAGCTCTGCTATCGTCCCCAAAGGCGAACCTTCAATTCAAGGCCGAGTATGCTCGCAACGGCGCGGTGGCTGGCTGTACCAAAGTGACGAGACCAGCCTTGATGCCGCATCACGGCGAGACCTATGTGGCCAGCCGTGAAAAAGCCTTTCTGGAACGATTCACGGGTGAACTTGTAGACGTTGTAGTTCAAGCCGGAAAGTTTATGTTCGAAAGCGGTATTCTTGGATAACTGGCATAACCGCTCGGCGGCCTCGAAAAAATTAATGATTTTTTCTTCTGTAATGGACGTACATATGGACCCGGCGGTGCGGTTGTAAACCGAGAAGCCGAAGGGGTTGTGAGCGATCTTTGCGCCCTTTATCAATGCGCGCAAAAAAATCTCACCATCTTGGTCCAGTAGTACCCGCTCGTCCCATCCCCCGATGGATCTAACGAAATCGGTGCGCCATAATAACGACGCAGTATTGACCCTCTGGCCGAAATGCCAATTCTCGAATACGCTGGTTGCTTTACGGGGCGAATGGAAAAAGTCCCTGAACTGCCCCGGCACGCCGTCGTTAAGAACCTGTTGACGCGAGAGGGCGATATCGGCACCTGCGGCATTAGCGGCATCGCATGCACCGCGCAGCATGGGACCTTCCAGCCAGTCGTCGCCGTCGAGAAAGACCACATAGGGTGCTGTGACTTCCGCGAGGCCTGCGTTACGCGCACAGCAGGCTCCACCGTGTGGCTGGCTGATGAGCCTCACGGGAGGAGATGGGCGGCTTAAAACCTCTTTTGTATCGTCGGTAGACCCATCATCTACGGCGATTATCTCGTAAGATGTGTTTGGCTGAGAGCGTACACTTTCGACGGTTCGAGTAACTGTGGTCGCGACGTTAAAACAAGGTATGACCACCGCCACCGTGGGACGGCGTTCAGGGGGTGGTTCATGCATAATATTAAGCCTACCAAACTTTTCCACGTGCTATTTCATCGTCTCGATAATGTAGCGTGTGCCAGGAAGTTGAACGAAGCTGGGGACCAGATGCTTGTCTTCTGGAATGAGCGCCTGACGCCCGGCACCACCCTCTCGAGCATGGTTCTGTTTTTGATCATGCGTTTGGCGAAATCACTTTTGGTATGGATCCATACCTGCGCATCAGCGTTGAGTTCGGGCAAACACGGCTGCAGGTCTACCAACTGGATCTGGCGTTCCTCCTGCTTGATGAAACGCGGGGTCAGTGTTTGGCTGCTGCGGCGGCACTCCGCGTTATCGACGGCGAGCAGGATCGAGCCCCCGGCTTCCGGATGCGGTTGCCTCAGGAAGGCAATAAAGCGCGCGGAATCTTTGGTCACCGCGACGACGCTATAGCGCAGCCCCCCGCCCGCGGGAACACGGTAGTGGTCGGGTTCATACCGAAGTGTACACCGTTATCCCGAACCACCGCACAGCAATTCTTGCTCCCGGAGAGGATCGCTGCGGATCGCCAACCCGTCGACGAAGGGCACCACTTGGGGATCCAGTGCCAGGGCCTGAGACGTCGCGTCCGGAAGGAGCGTGTTGGGGTGCTCGGCCACGCGCGCGGGATCATTCCGGTAAAGTTGGTACACACGTAAGCTCAGGCCCGCGTGTGCTGCACCCTGCTCATCGACCTGGTGCTTAGGCCCACCTTCAGGCGACTGCAGACCGTACCGAGGAAAAGCTTTAGCGTGCACAAGAAGACCTCGAAGGAGAAGAGCTATGTGGGGCCTGACTGTGATACCGTGGCCCGGCCGCTGGCTTTTCGCTGCCCAGCGTTCGGGGTCAACGCGAGCGTTTCCTGTCATTCAATCCGTCCCAGCCCGTGGCCCAAAACCAGCCCAGCCAGTCGAGGATGGTACGCAGGGGAAAGTTGAAGATGCGGAACGCATCGTGAATAGGTTCCGTTCGCGTCACGATCGCCCCGACCACGTCACGCCGCTTCTCGTTACGCATGCCCATTTTTCTCACGCGCATTTCATACAATATGCGTGGGCTTTTGCAGTAAGTGATGGTGAGCTACAGGCGTGTCTGCCGTTTGCATTGGGCGCGTTCATTTTCAATCAAAAAACGCGTCCGCTCGAGCAAAAGCACGATAAACCCATCGCTCATCTTGGGGCCAGCTCTTCGGCTATAAAACACAGCTGAAAAGTATAGGACACCGATAAGTGTCCACGCGCACTCTGGGGCGATCCGGTCCCGCGCAAGAGATTCGAGCGCTTGAGGGCTCTCGAAGTTATCATGGTATTTGCCGAGAACCCAGCCAAACTCGTATCCTGCTGGAAAATAACCACTTTTATCAAAATCCAGAATAAACCCATTGCGAAGAACATTTCCCCAACTGATATCGCCGTGCGTAACTCGTCGCGGAACGTCCGGTTGCATAAGTCTCTTTTCGATTTTGAGAGGAAGGTCCGGATCATTTCCCGTCTTCTCTAGAATGCTTTGCAGCTTTGTAACCCCATCGCGATAGGTGGGCTCCCGTCGGAATTCGAAGACCACAGAGTCGTAACGCCCAAAAAATAAGGCCTTTGTCCGTTCTCGAAACTGTAGAGCTGCAGTCAGGAGCTCATCATCATTAATGGAGCGCGCCTCAGCAAGGAACTCGAAGTATACCAGCGACATCTTTGCGCCTCGAACTAACTTCACGATTCGGGGCGTTTTGATTGTCCCCGGACTTTTCACAAGAATCTCCCGGTGGAACCACAGGAGCCGGTAAAGATCCTCGGAACTATTGCGGTATATTTTTTCGAAAGCCTCTGTTTTGTATGCACTGAGGAAGACTCGGCGGTAGGAGTTCAGGCTCCCTACCCCCCAGCCGTGTTTTGATAAGAAGTCTTTTCGCCCAAGCGTTGGCACCGACAGATTTGAATCAACACGGCGCAGGCAGTGCTCGTAAAGAATATGACTTCTAATTAATGCGAGGTCACGCGAAATACGCCGGAGCCGATCGAAGTCAGTTGGCGCGAACAAAAAGAAATACAGTGCCAAGATGGGTTTTCGCACGCGCGTGAAGGCGCTGGTCATGAAGGGGCTGCGCTTGGCATATAATTTGATATTAAAAAACATTTTGATTGTTTGGCTGCTCTTTGTGGTTTTAACGTCATTGTTTTGTTGAAAAAACGGCGGTCGTTGTTGGCAGAAGCTTCCTAAATACATCATTCGTCCTGTACCGATATCGGTATATCAGGAGTCGCTCGCGGGTGTGCCTGTCATGAAACATTAACATGCGATAATGAACGTTGTTCCGAGCGCGAAATCTGGAGAAACATAGCCACCGAAGAAACGACTTAAAGGGCATTCTGAACTCTTTGAGGTTATCAGAATAGGCGCATCTGGTGGTGATCCTACAGCGCAGGGGTACCCATTTCCAGTCTGCGTTTCCGGCTTGCACGCACGTTAGGTAGCGCGCCTCCGCGCGTCCACTCAGACGGTCCTCAGCCCCAGGGGCATCTGGCGACGGAACGGATTGTGCGTTTTATCGCGAACGAGTTGGCAAAGGCTTTCGCTGGAACGGGCTAGATC
>PWFM01000139.1 GCA_003553895.1 Syntrophomonadaceae bacterium
AAAACCTCTCATCCCCCGCCCTTAAAATCTTAATACCGGACACCCCTTCCCCAAGTGCTGCATTTATTATATAATAATATTGTAATTGTTAGCACTGGTTCTTAATGGAGAGAATATTTTGGGAATAGAAGAAAAGGCAGCCTGGAGCGTTCTACTAATAGTGCTGGCCCTGATTGCCTCCGGACGATTCCGGATGGAACTGGTAGCCCTGGTGGGCCTGCTTGTTTTGGGAGTGAGCGGGTTTGCGCCACCGGATGTGATATTTTCAGGGTTTGGCCACCCTGCGCTGGCTACAATTATTGCTATTTTCCTGGTCAGCCAGGGCATTATTGATTCGGGCCTTTTGCGGGGACTGGGGCAGGCCCTGGCTAAAAGGGTGCATTCTATCCGAGGGCAGATTATAAGTATTTCAGCGGTAAGCGCTTTTCTCTCTGCCTTCATGAACAACGTCGGGGCGGTAGGTTTGATGCTCCCGACAGCCGTCCGCATGGCCAAACGCTCTGGAAACAGCCCCGGCAACTTTGGGATGCCCCTGGCGATAGCTTCTATTTTAGGCGGCACAGTGACCCTGATTGGCAGCGCGCCTAATATCATTATCGCCTCTTACATGCTGTCATCCACCGGCCAGCCTTTTAAAATGTTTGATTTTACCCCCCATGGACTGGCTATGTTGATTACAGCTTTGTTAACCTGGATGCTCTGTAAGTCCTGCGGGATGGATCCGGGAAATAATGTAACCCCTGGAATTTCCGGGCGAAACAAATCAAAATCAGAGAGACAGTCCCCCGGCCTGGTCGGGGACCTTGGCGATACCGAGAAATCAACTGAGGAAGAGGGGGCCAGACTTGACAAACCGATTAACTTCGCTCCCCTGGCCGACCGGCAAAAGCAGGCAACTCTCCTCATTTTACTGGCTGCTGTGCTCCTGGTAAGCCTCGGCCTGCTGCACCCGGCTTTTGGATTCGGAGGGGCTGCCCTGCTTATGATCATTAGCGGTATCTTAAAGCCGACCACTGCTTATAATAATGTTGATTTAAAGATCATTTTTTTCCTGGGGGCAATGCTCGGAATCGGCCAAACCTTAGAACATATCGGGGCACTCGACACTTTGTCGGCATATATCGCCGGTTTCACGGAAGGGTTCTCTCCATTCTGGCTGATCCTGCTGCTGGTTATAATCTCCTCTGCCCTGTCGAATGCGATCAATAATTCAGCAGCTGCAGTTTTTATGGCTCCGCTGGCCGTGGGAATTGCAGGCGGCAGCAGCCTGGGAACAGCAGCAGCCCTGATGGCTGCAGCAGCCGGCTCTAACCTGACCCTGCTGATCCCGACTCATCAGGCAGCCCTGATGGTCATGAGCAAGGCGCCCTTTTCAACTATTTCTTTTTTACGCTTTGGAGTAATCCTGAGTTTTTTTTGCAGTTTGGCTGCCGCTGCAGTAATCATTATTTTCTGGCAGTAAAATAATGCAGCCTGGTAATGGCTTAAAAACTTGCCCATAAATCAGTAGTTTTGCTTACCAGCCTTAAAGCGTAAGCACTAATTCTATATTTAAAGGAGTTGAGCTAATGCATTTTGCACAAATTTACACGCCGGGGATAGCCCAGTGTTCATACGTCATCGGTAGCGGCAAAAAATGCGTGGTGGTTGATCCGGTCCGCAATGTCGAACAGTATATCGAGCAGGCAAAAGAGTTCAACATGGAAATTGTGGGAATCCTGGAAACCCACCTGCATGCTGACTTTGTT
Organism: Syntrophomonadaceae bacterium; assembly: GCA_003553895.1. Classification (GTDB taxonomy): domain Bacteria; phylum Bacillota; class Dethiobacteria; order DTU022; family DTU022; genus B1SED10-74M. Next base: position 1,749 of record PWFM01000139.1, read on the forward strand.
TCCGGCCACCTGGAACTGGCTGAAAAAACAGGAGCAAAAATATATGCTCCCCAAATTGCCAACTGCGAGTTTCCCCATCATGCTCTGGCTGAAGGGGAAGAATTTACTATCGAAAACCTGCGCTATAAGCTAATCGAAACACCCGGTCATACTCCGGATTGTACGGTTTATCTCGTCACTGATTTAGAACGAGGCGAACAGCCGGTAATGGCCTTTACCGGCGACACATTGATGGTTGGTGATGTCGGTCGTCCGGACCTTTTCCCAAACCGGGAAGAAGAATTAGCGGAAAAATTGTTTAACAGCCTTGAAAAGCTAAAAGAACTCCCCGATTATGTTGAAATATATCCGGCTCACGGGATGGGTTCTCTTTGCGGGCGGGCCCTTTCAGCAAAATTGTGGAGCACCATCGGAACTGAACGCCGGGCAAACTATGCCCTTCAGCACAACGAACTAGAACCTTTCAAAAAAGACTTACTGACCGGTATGCCGGCTGCGCCCGATCACTTTGCGCGCTGCACGAAAATTAACCGCACAGGACCAGTCCTGATCAGGGAAACTTTAAAATCTGTACCCCTGGAACCCCAGGAAATCTCTGCCGCGTTAGAAAAAGGAAACTACAGTATTATCGATACACGTACCTATCATTCTTTTGCCGCCGCCCATATTCCCGGATCGTACAGCATCAGCAAACACGGCAATTTCGCCACCTTTGCCGGCTGGCTTGTTCCACCGGAAGATAAGCTGATTTTAATCCTGGAAGATGAAAATGATCTGCCGAAAATAAAGACAGCCCTTTACAACGTCGGTCTGGACAATGTAGCCGGCTACCTGGCAGGGTCCATTGAAAAGGGGATTAACAACGGCCTGCCGGTAAGCAATGTTCAAACTATCTCGGTGCACCGACTGCGGGAGTGGATGCAAAATGATCCACCGGTAATCCTTGATACCCGGGCAAATAATGAATGGAAAGACCTGCATATTGAAGGCACCGGCCTGGCTCCGACTCCCGATATGAGGCACCGTTACAAAGAATGGGATCCTGAAGAACCGGTTGTTGTTTTATGTAATACCAGCAACCGTTCTATGACAGCAGCCAGCCTGTTAAAGCAAAGAAACTTCAGGCAGGTTTTTAATGCCGTCGGAGGCACTACCGCCTGGGCTGCAGCCGGGTATCCGCTTGAAACAGGTGGTGATGAGCAGTGATAGCAACCCTGCTTAGAGCAATATTTGTGGAACCCTGGCCCTTCTGGGCCGGGGGCATCATCATCGGACTGCTCGTTCCTTTGCTTTACTACTACTACAACACCGCCCTGGGGGTTTCGACCGGCTACGGAAACCTGGTAAAGATATTCTTGCCCTCCCGGCACCTGGAATGGATTAAAACAAAATTTCCTGAATCCTGGAGCTGGAGGGTCTATTTCATAACCGGGATCATTCTGGGCGGGTTTATCTCCTCCGCGCTGGCCGGCAGCCCCGGACTGACCACGGAGATGGGCCGCTTCACCGATACTGTGCAGTGGCCTGGCCTGCTTACCGCCATTTACTTTTTTGTGGGAGGGATCTTACTCGGCCTCGGAGCCCGCGTCGCCGGCGGCTGCACCTCCGGGCACAGCATTCATGGATTGGCCAACCTGCATATCTCAAGCATGCTTGCTTCGGCAATGTTTGTAATCGGCGGAATTATTGCAGCTAACCTGGTCCGGGTCACTTTACTGGGAGGTGTTTGGTAATGAATAAAAAACTCGGTTTCTTAGGTTTCGGTATTCTCTTCGGATTTGCCCTCAGCAGGGTCGGCGCCTCTGAGTTCGACCTGATTCTAGGCATGTTTCTCGGAGCAGACTATACCCTGGTCGGAGTGATAGGCACTGCAGTTGTGGTCGGCTTTATCGGGATGCAGCTTCTTAAGAAATTTGAACAGCCGACCATCAGCGGAGAGTCTTTAAAAATAAGCTATAAGGAACTCAAGCC
>PWFM01000084.1 GCA_003553895.1 Syntrophomonadaceae bacterium
AACTGGAAACCTCGGCGCCGCGCCTGATGGCTGTGCTTGATCCGGTTAAGGTGGTCATTACCAACTGGCCGGCCGGAAAAACCGAGATGGCTGAGATGGAAAACATCCCCGGTGAAGAGGAAGCAGGAAAAAGGGAGGTTCCTTTTAGCGGAGAACTCTATATTGAACGCGATGATTTCATGGAAGACCCGCCGAAAAAGTTTTTCCGCCTGGCTCCGGGCAGGGAAGTCCGCCTTAAGGGGGCCTACATTATTAAATGCGAAGAAGTAGTAAAAGATAGCGCCGGCGCTGTTACTGAGCTGCGCTGCACTTATGACCCCCGGAGCAAAAGCGGGGCCGACACCAGCGGCAAGAAGGTCAAAGGCGTAATCCACTGGGTTTCAGTTGAGCACGCCACCTTGATTCAAGCGAATTTGTACGACAACCTGTTCACCATTGAAAATCCGGAAGAAGAACGGGATATTGATTTTACCGATAATATTAACCCGCAGTCGCTCGTTGTTTGCGAAAAAGTGCCGGCCGAACCGGCCGTAGCCGAATCAGCCCCGGGATCCCGCTTTCAGTTCCTGCGCAAGGGTTACTTCTATTATGATCCTGTGGCCACCTCCGGCGAAAGGCCGGTTTTTAACCGCATCGTCCCCCTTAAAGACAGCTGGTCTAAAATAAAGAACAGGTAGCGTTTAGGGGATCTACAGAGGGACGGTTTTATTGACCTTACCGCCGCTTTGTTACCTGTTATCTTTATTGGGCCTGGCGGAAAACCGGAAACTTATCGTGGAGTAGTAAAAACATGAATGAACAAATCCTGCAGTTAATGAATAAAATGAAATATCCTTTTTCCAGGTGTAAAAATTTAGTGAAAAGGAAAAAAGAGCAGGAAAAAGGAAACGTAACCAGGAAAGAAAGAATGTCGGAAACAAAGGTGCTCCTTGCCCTGGCTTTGTTAATTGTCCTCACTGTGGCAGCGATAATAATCGTTTTTAATCTCCTGCCGGAATAATTATCTACATGGAAATGACGGGCCTGAAAGGGATGACGATGATCAAGCGTTTTAAGGAGGATGTAGATGGAAAAAGTAACTGTCAGGCGGCTTATAGCCGAAGCGGAAAATTATGCTGAACAAGAGATTACTGTAGATGGGTGGATCAGGAATAACCGGGATCAAAAGTCTTTCGGGTTTATAGCGCTCAACGACGGGACCCACTTCAATACTATCCAGATTGTTTATGAAAAAGATTTACTGACCAATTACGATCAGGTTGCGGCGATGAGGGTGGGATCCGCCATTAAGGCCAGCGGGAAACTGGTCCTTACGCCGGAGGCGCGGCAGCCCTTTGAAATTAAAGCGTCGCAGGTGCAGCTGGTGGGGGATTCTCCTCCCGATTACCCGATTCAGCCCAAAAGGCACAGCCGGGAATTTCTAAGAGAGGTGGGCCACCTGCGGCCCCGGACCAATCTTTTCAATGCGGTATTCAGGGTTCGCTCCCGGCTGGCTTTCGCCATTCACCAGTTTTTCCAGGATAAAGGTTTTGTTTACCTGCACTCCCCGATCATAACTGCCAATGACGCCGAAGGAGCAGGTGAGCTTTTCCGGGTAACCACCCTCGATCCGAAAGATCCCCCCCTGGCGGATGACGGTTCGGTTGATTATTCCAATGACTTCTTCGGCAAAAAGACCAACCTGACCGTCAGCGGCCAGCTGGAAGCGGAAGTATTTGCCCTGGCCTTCAAGGATGTATATACTTTCGGCCCGACCTTTCGGGCGGAGAACTCCAACACTCCCCGCCACGCGGCAGAATTTTGGATGATTGAGCCGGAGATTGCTTTTGCCGATTTAAATGACAACATGGATCTTGCTGAAGAAATGGTCAAATACCTGATTAACGAAATGCTGGAAAAGGCCGAAACAGAGATGGACTTCTTTAATCAATTTGTCGATAAAGGGCTTAAAGAAAGACTGGTGCATATTGTCAATTCAGATTTTGCCCGTATAACTTATTCAGAAGCGATCGAGGAATTGAAAAAAAGCAACCAGAAATTTGAATATCCCGTGGCATGGGGAAATGACCTGCAAACCGAACATGAAAGGTGTTTAACTGAAAAAATTTATCAAAAACCGGTTTTCGTAACCGGTTATCCCCGGGACATCAAGGCTTTTTACATGCGTCTCAATGATGATCAGCAGACGGTCGCCGCCATGGACCTGCTGGTGCCCGGCGTGGGCGAGATCATTGGGGGCAGCCAGAGGGAAGAGCGGGCCGATGTCCTGGAGCAAAACATGGCCTATTTCAATATTAACAAAGAAGACCTGTGGTGGTATATGGAACTGCGCAGGTACGGCGGGGTTCAACATGCCGGATTTGGCCTCGGTTTCGAAAGAATCTTGATGTACCTTACCGGGGTCAGTAATATCAGGGATGTGATCCCCTTTCCGCGGACCGTTAATTCATGTGAGTTTTAAAAACCGTCTGGCAAGGGCAGGTTAAAGCGTCCTGTTTGATAATAACTGGAAGAGCAAAAGCAGCCGGTATTTTAATCAGATTAGTCCCTTAGCTATAAATTTAGGCGCAAATTTGGCAAGATTCTCTTTGGCGATCCCGAAAACGCCGATTTTTACCGGGTTTATAAGGGTTCAGCTTGAAAAGCAACTTTTATGGTACCGGCTTGTCCGGGCCAGGGAGTTAAGAAAAAAAGGGAGGTAGGATGTATGGATGCGGCAAAAGAACGCGAACTGATCATGGAAAAACTGCCAATTGGCCGGGAAATGCTGTACCTGACCCTGGAAGATGTTAAAAGAACGGGCCTGTCGATTGCAGAAATCCTTGAATTGACCCGAACTGCCCTGGTGGCTCACGGCCAAAAAGATTATGAGATGCCGGCCAAAGTTGGGGTCCATCCTTATGAAGAAGTTTTTTACCATGCCATGCCTGCTTATGTTCCGGCGAAGAATGCGGTGGGTTTAAAATGGATCGAGTGTTATCCCTCCAACCCTTCGCGCTTTAACCTGCCCCAGACCACGGGCCTGCTGGTTATAAATGATGTTGAATCGGGCTGCCCCATGGCCCTCATGGATGCCACCTGGGTTACCGCCATGCGCACTCCCGCCGTCACGGCCCTCGCTGCCGGGGCCCTGCATCCTGATGCCGAAACTTTCGGCATGTTTGGTTGTGGAGTCCAGGGGATCGAGCACTGCCGCTATATTGGGCATACCCTGCAAAACTTGAAAAAGATTTATGTCTATGACATTAAAAAGGAAGCGATGGACAACCTGGTTGATACCGTGCAGCCGGAGATCGATGTGGAGATTATCGGCGCCGCAGATCCGGAAACTGTAGCGGCGAACTGCGAGGTTATGAGTTCGGCAACGGTGATTCTTTTAGAACAGCTAGCAGTGGTTAAAGATGAATGGGTTTCCCGGGGTCAGACCATATTGCCCTGCGACCTCAACACCTTCTGGGACCCGGTTATTTCCCGGAGGGCTGATAAATATATCGTCGACAGCGCCGAAGAGCACCGCCTTTTTGCTGAAATGGGATATTTCCCCGCAGGCCTGCCCGAGATAGCCTGTGAAACGGGGGAGGTCCTGGCAGGATCCTGCCCGGGACGCGATCACCGGGATCAATTGATAGTTTGCAGCAATATCGGTATGGCCGTATGCGATGTTGTTGTCGGGAAAGAAATATTCACAAGAGCGCTTGAACAAA
>PWFM01000204.1 GCA_003553895.1 Syntrophomonadaceae bacterium
CGAAGCATTAATATACTAAAGAAGAAATTTTTGCAGCCGTTTCCACTACATCATCTTTGACAACCTTTAAACGGTCCAGCGGCATCCTGCTGGTTGGCGCCGTTATGCTCAGTGCAGCTACAACCATTCCTTCCCGGTTGTTGATTGGTACAGCCAGGCATCTCAACCCATCCCGGGATTCTTCATCATCCACTGCATAACCAAGCCTGCGCACTTCCTTCAGTTCTGTTAATAATTCACTGATTGTAGTGATAGTTTTATTTGTGCGCGCTGTCATTTCCTCATTGGATAAAATAGCTTTAAGTGTATCTTCCGGTTGATAGGCCAGCAGGCATTTGCCCAGTGAACTGCAATAAGCGGGATAGCGGGCCCCGATGCTGTAAGATGGTCTCAGGACGTGAGGCGAATCTACCTTTGTTAAATAGGCGACGCTTCTACCTTCCAGGCAGCCCAGATTAACAGTTTCACCATGTTTTTCAACCAGGGCTTGCATGTATTGCCTGGCCTCGTCAACCCAGTGAAAGGTGTGGAAATAACTTTGATAAAGGTGGTAGAGGGTTAAGCCAAGACGGTATTTATAGGAGCGGGGGTTCTGCATCAGGTAACCCCGGGCTTCAAGAGTGTTGACCAGCCTCTGCATGGTGCTGACCGGGATACCAGTCGAGGCGCTTAATTCATGAATTCCCTTTTCCAGGTTATTGTCAATAAACTGCTCGAGTACTTGTAAAGTTTTCAGTACTGATTTAAGATGAGCGTCATCGGTCTTTTTTTTGGGCATGGTGCACCTCGTTTTCTTAATGCCAGGCCTTAAAAAACAGACCGCAGCCGGCCGATTGCTTCTTTGCGGTGATTGTAGATATAGAAATCCAGCTGTTTTAAGATCGCCTCTTCTTCCCGGCGATCAATATAGTTTAAACGGCTCAGAATCTCGACGATAACCGGTTCTATCGGTTTTATGACTCCACACTCTATTTTCAGGGCAATACCAATGCCCTCGCCCATAATACTGACACAGTAAACTCCGTCCGCCCCCAGCTTGGCCAGCAGTCGTCCTTCCGTTACTTCCATCAGGATAGTGTCGAGCCGCCCGGTTCCTGCTACATACCAGGGATGACCGGTCATGGCCGCGGTTACTTTTTGCACAGCTTCGGCCCTTTTTAGGTCCTCTACCATAACCGGTTTTGAAAGATGGGCATAAGCCCTGGCCATATTAAAAACAGGCATGTAAAATATGGGAGCGCCGCAACCGTCAACTCCGATCCCGATCTCATCTACTTTTACCCCTGTGATTTCAGCGGCAAGTTTCAGCACTTCCTGCTGGAGGGGATGCTCAATGTCTTCATAACCCTCAGTTCCATAACCTTTTATAGCCGTAATAGCCAGCATACCGCTGTGCTTTCCCGAACAGCAGTTATGAAGCTGGGTCCAGTCTTTATTTTGCTGCAGGAGCTCATTTGCAGTTGGCTTATACATGGGAGGGGCCGGCCCGCAATGCAAATCCGGTTCAACAAAGCCAATCTTATATAAGAGTTTCTTTATGCCTGCTACATGGTCCTTTTCTCCACCATGGGATGCGCACATCAAAGCCAGCTCTTCCTCGCTGATGTTAAAGCGTTCAATTCCTCCTCCCTCGATAAAAGGAAGGACCTGGAAAGGCTTCGCTGACGAACGCCAGAAGGCTTTCTTAAAGCGATCCCCGAGCTCATAGATCACTTCACCATTAAGGTTAACAACAACGACATCGCCCCGGTAAATGTTTTCAACCTGACCGTTCCTTGATGCATGAACCAGCTCTATTGACATCGGCATCTCCCGTCGTGTGTTGTAATTGTTCCCTGCAGAACTCAAGTTTCATGGTCGGGCTCCTGTGCCCATTTGCAGGATATATTAACTATACCACTATCTACAGCTGGTTTACCACTGCTTTTTTACTTATGCTTGATAAGAGAAGTTTAAGGCCGGGAAGTTGGTGGGGTGTATTTTAAAGGGAATCGGAATTGTTGGTGTACTCTTCCCGGCTATCCTGAAAAGATTATATGCATGCTTGCAGATTAAAAAAACAGGTTGGTTTGAGCAGGCATTTACCTGTTCTAAACACCACTTTATTATAAATACACCCCACAGCTGCTTACGCCGGGGCGGCCTCCGCTCCCGGCATAAGCGCTTTCTAGATGTGGCCCGTATAAGGCCTCTGGGTTGTCGCGTAGTGCAACCACCTGATCATGGTTATAAAATCGAAGACAGGGAGCCCGACAGCCCTTTGGACATAAACGGCATAAGGCGGCATATCGCTGCATTCGAGGAGGATGGCTCCGATATCATTGTTTTCATTTACCAGCTCTACAGCTGCAGAGGTAACCTCTTTTTTAACTTCACTATTGTCAAATGAGCCCCTGCCTTCTAAAATAGCAGAAAAGTGGGGGCCGTGCCTTAGATCTTTAATGATCAGCAATTCAGGATCCTCGATAGAGCAGCTTTCCAGGAGCTGCTCATTAATAGAAGCCTGGTCGGCCGTCAGCACCCCAATTCTCTGATTTGCTTTCAAGGTGGTTTTTATCCAGGAAACCTGCACCAGGCTGGACATACAAACCGGAATTTCAACCGCCTCCGCCACCTGCTTCTGGAAAAAGCCAAAGAAACCGCAGGCCCCGGCAATTGCCCTGATCCCCTCTTTTTCCAGCTCAACTGCTGCTTTAACAATCGGTTCTCCCAGGCTGGGATCACCACTGAGCAGACCCGGAACATCCAGGTCGGGAACAGCCTTCATCTTGACAGGAAAATCATAGGTGCAGGCATTGACTACATTACCGGGCACCAGCGGGTAATAAACATCGTCTATATGCAGAATTCCCACTGAATAACCGGCATAGTTTTGCCCCTTTTTCATGCGGATAATCCTGTCATCATTGCTTTCGGATAAATAACCATATTCTCTTTTTTCGCCGTAAATATTGATTTTCATCACCCCTCAAGTCTTAAACACAAGCCGGTTCCGGGATTAACTCCCCACGTTGAAACCTTTCCAGGCACATACAGTCGATATCTATAAAGGGAGTTTCACCGGAAACAACTTCAGCCATAATTTGTCCCACAGCCGGCGCCAGCTGGAAACCGTGGCCGCTCCAACCCAGATCGAGGTAAAAACCTTCCACTTCGGTTTTGCCAACTATGCCCTGTGAATCAGGGGTCATGTCGTAAAGCCCCGCCCACTGCCGAATGATGTTGGCCTCACGCAAAGCCGGCCAATGGAAAGTGGTCTTTTTGACAACATCATAGAGAAACTGCCAGCTGGAACGTTCATTAAAATCTTTGACTTCGTGTTCCGGATCGCCCACACCTAGCAACAGGCTTCCATGCGGGGTTTGCTTAAAGTAGGCCCCATGGGCAAAAGATATGACCATGATTCCCAAAATCATTTCCAGGGGCTCGGTAACGGCTACCTGGTGTCGTTCGGGTATGACCGGTATGTCCAATCCCACCTGATCGCCGAATTTCTTTGTATGAGCCCCGGCTGCCGCAATCACTACAGAAGTGCTTATTTTTTCATCCCCGGTAGTGACCACCCCGGTGACCCGGTTACCTTCTTTTATAACCCGCTCCACTTCCACCCCGGTGCGGATATCTACACCCAGCCTGGCAGCGGCATCGGCATAAGCCTGGGTAACATGAAAGGGGCTGGCATGTCCGTCCCG
>PWFM01000078.1 GCA_003553895.1 Syntrophomonadaceae bacterium
AGAGAAAGTGATTTTTCCAGAGCGGCAGTGCTTTCAGCCGCTACCAGGGCCAGGGGATCTCCAATCCTGCGGATCCTGTCATGAATTAAAACAGGCTCGTCTTTAACTATTATTCCCACACCACTGCGGCCGGGTATATCTTCAGCGGTTAAAACTGCCTGGACTCCGGGGACGGAAAGAGCTTTATCTCTGTCAATTGATACGAGCCGGGCGTGAGGGAGCTTGCTTCTTAATACTCCGGCACAAAGCATGCCCGGAAGTTTCATATCAGCTGTAAACCTGGTTTTTCCTGTTACTTTATCCCATCCTTCAAGGCGTTGTTCAGATTTTCCTATGACATGGTATTCGGACAATGTTGTTCCCCCTCCCGGCTGGATGGTCCTGTTTCCGGCTCGATTTGTGGTTCTATAGCATCTGCAAGAGCTTGAGGTGTGGCTGAGAAATAGGGTCCGGCAAAAACTATTGCGCCATATATAGTTCCTTGACCGGTTAGCACCTTTGCCCGGCCTATTCCTGATTCTACAGCTTCCAGGTAGCGCTCCGGTTTTAAATTGGCGCATTCAACGGTTACTGCTTTTCCGATCAAGTCGGTTTGCGGCTCCATTATTTCAGCAGGGACTTTAATTACGGCGGGATCGTTAACTGTAGTTTTATTGGCGATTAAAGTGGCACAGGCATCAGCTGTGGCGCTGTCAGGCCCCAGTATGGTTACAGAAGATGCTATGCCCATGGTAAATCCTCTCCCGCCCAGTCCGCTGGTCGCAATGCCCCGGCCATAACCGGCATTTTTTAAAGTTAAAAAGTGGCTGCAGGTTTCTTTACTTAAATCAGGTTTCAAACCGATTTTTAATGATTGATCTTGATCATGATAATAGGCAATATCACCACCGTTGTTTACTATTAAATAGGTGGCGCCTTTTTTTAAAAGATAAGCTGCTACTGCATCAGAAAATGCTCCGGCTACGGCAGCCATGGGGGTAAGAGAAGGATCGCCCGCAGCTTTCACCGCTTTAAGCATGGCTTTTAAAATACAGGGCCTGTTGTCTTCATAGTCCAGTTTACCGGCCGGTAATTTAGCTTGATCAAGGCAGGAACTTAAATCTTCCAGCAAATCATGAACCAGGTTTTTTACTGCCTTTAGTTCTTCATGCAAAGGTTTACGGTGCGCAAATGCAGTAATATACATTTGCACCGGTCCATAGTCTAAATAACATTTTCCGGGGCCGATAAAATGAACCAATGGTTTCCACCCTTTATTTTTTGCTTTTAAGATGTTCGATGCTGTTTTTACTTTTTATATCTGACAGCCTGGTCATTTGATTGATATGCCCGCCCATCTCCTCATATTTCTGCCTGGTCACAGTATATTCTACAGGCGCAACTGTAGCCGGCGTCGGGACCCAGGTAAAGGAACGGGGAACCACTTTTTCAACATCTACCAGGAAATTAATGCCCCCGCCGGGTAAAATATAGGCCGGCGCTCCTCCAATGGTTAAATTTGCCTCTCCATTATGAATGGCTTCTGTTAATTTAACCGGGTATTTTGTTACCCCGGCCCTGGCGCTGCCTCCGGTGCCCCCGGTGTATATTGCAGAAACTCGCGCTTCCTGGCAGGAATCTGAGATGATTTTTACTGTATCCCGGACTTTAGCGGTCAGGGGTATTTCTTTTACTTTTAAATCATTGTCCAAAGTAAATAGCGCTGCTTGCTGTCCGGTTGTTTCAGTGACCAGGATTTTAATTCCGGGAACAGCGGTGTTTTCGTCTACAGCCATAATCGCTTCCCGGGGTTCTTTGATATTGGTTCCTCCCCACCCGGAGCCGTGTTCACCAAAGTAACGGCCCCTGGTACTTTTGCGGGCCCTGGGAATGATGCCGCTCCATTTTAGGTTAATATAGTCGCCGGCGGGATGTTCCGATAAGAGGCCGATTACATGATGATCCAAAATAATTGCCTCATCAACGGCGCTGGCAAGGCTTTCAGCAAACATCCCGATTGTGGCGCTGCCGCAACCAACCCTCATTTTAGAGTCCTCGGTGCCGTCAATTACCGGCTTTTTTCCTACCTGCAGGGTTAGTGCAGCTCCTCCGTCGACTTTTAAGTCAACTGTTTCACCATTGCATATTTCCGAGACTGTCCTGGCGGCAAGGAAGCCGTTTCTTCCGGTTAAACGGTTGGCTCCGCCGATGGCAATCATTTTAGAACCATATTCCTCGGTTTCAACCATACCGATGATTCTACCCTGTCGCCTGACTTTCGCGCCTTCTTCTCCAATAAAGAAATTGGTGTCCACCTTAAGCTTAACCCCGCTGTAACTAAGGGGGGCTTCGGTTATGACAGTCACTACATCTATACCGTCCACGGTGTCATGGACGATGCTGGGAGCGGGCCTGCAGCATGGATAGGTAGTCCCAGCTCCCACGGCGGTGATCAGGGGTCTTTTTATAGCCGGATTTATTGAATCAGTAAGGGGCGGATCCAGGACCGGCTCCCCGTCCCGCACTATGCTGCCCCTGATATTAATATAGCGGCGGCATGCTCCAAAGTGGCCCGGTTGAATAGCGCACCGAATTGGGCAGCTTGTGCAATTTACAGCTGTTTTTGGCAAACCAGGGGGAAGCGAAACTGCCTCAACCCGGCATACCCGGATACAAACGCCGCAATGGACACAGTTATCACCGACCGCTACAATATCTTGTTCGATTTTTAGCGCATCTACGGGGCAATCAATGACACAATTGCCGCAGGCTGTGCACTTTTCATTGTCAATTACAATCACATTATCACCTGAGTTTTCTGATCGCGCATATTATTTATTAGCTAACTTCCACCTGACGGGCAGCCGGTGGGGTATTTCTGCTTTTAAGGACTTTTGCTTCTCCGTCGATCATGACCAGCGAAACACCGGGCAAATCACCTTTTTGCAAAGCCGACATGGCATCTTGCCCCGCCGAACCGATGGGAGCATCCATGACAACCAGGTCGGCTTCCCGGCCCGGTTCAATCAGGGAGCAGTTCAGTCCGTATATGCCGGCTGTATTGCCGGAAGCCATGGCAACCACTTTTTCCGGCTCGATCCCGGTTAGCGAAGCAATCTGGGCCATGCTGCGCAAGATACCCAGTGGAATAATGCCGCTTCCTGAAGGAGAATCGTTCCCCATAATAATCCGGTTTAGTTGATTTTTCTCTTTGAGCCTGGTGGCTATAAAAACAGCTGCTTTAATATTGCCGCACTGCACAATCTCCAGGGGTAATTCTGTTTGTTCAATAAGCTTATCGATTTCCTCTTCCGATAAAGCGGTGGGCCCGCCGTTGGTATGAGAAACGACGGTGGGATTGATAGCCATAACCATATCGGCTGTTATAGCTGAACTTCCCGGGATGGAGGTGCCGCCGCTGTGAATAGCCACTTTCATCTTGTTTTTTTTGGCCCAGCCGACCATGGTGGCCGCTTCATCAACTGTCTTTACGCTGCCAAGGCCGATTTCGCCCACCAGCCATACTCCTTCACCGGACAGTTCTTCAAAGTCTTTTTCGGTTAGCCCCTTTTCCAGGATAACGGCTCCGGCATGGACTTTTATGCCGCTCGGTCTCAGGTTGTTAAAAGACTTATGGGCCAGGACAGCCAGCGCTTTCACCCCTGCCGGATCTTTAGGGCGTCCCGGCG
>PWFM01000108.1 GCA_003553895.1 Syntrophomonadaceae bacterium
ACCGGGGACACTCTTTACCTTGATGAGTACATCCGGCAGCTGATAATTTTGGCCGAGGATCACAGCCCCCTCTGCAGGCCTGACTGCAAGGGAATCTGTTCCGGCTGTGGAGCCGACCTGAACCGGTCTGCCTGCCAGTGCGAGGAAGATTATAGCGATATCGATATCCGTTTGCTCAAATTGAAAGAATTAAAATCAGGCAACTAAGACTAACAAGGAGGCGCTATAGTGGCTGTTCCAAAGAGAAGAACATCTAAGTCCAAAAGGAATATGAGAAGAGCTAACAGTAAGCTTTCAGCTCCCCACCTGGTCCCTTGCCCAGGCTGTAATGAGTTGAAACCCCCCCACCGGGTTTGCTTAAGCTGCGGTCAATATAAAGACCGGGAAGCTGTTAAAGTTAATTAGGAACGGATTATACAGTACGCCTGCTTGTTTGGTGCCAAAAAGGGCGTACTGTATCTATTTTTAATGGAATTTTAATCGGAACACATGGGAAGTGATCTTATTGCTGCGAGTGTCAATAGATGCCATGGGTGGAGATCACGCGCCCGGTGAAATTATTTCCGGCGCTCTGGCTGCCCTTAACGCCCTGGAAGATATGCATATTACTTTTGTTGGCAGGAAAGATGAGGTTTACAGCTGCCTGGAAGGATTGAAATATCCAGGGGAACGGGTGGTGGTCAGCCATGCCGAAGAAGTTATCAACGGTAATGACGACCCCGGCCTGTCGATCCGGAGGAAAAAAGAATCTTCCATGGTTAAGGCATTGCAGCTGGTCCGTTCCGGAGATGCCGATGCCTTTCTCAGCGCCGGCAACACGGGGGCATTGATGGCCGGCGGCCTTTTATTTTTAGGGCGGATTCGGGGTATCAGCCGCCCCGCGCTGCTAACTCCGATGCCCGGTTTTCACGGCCAGCCCGTCCTCTTTTTAGATGTAGGCGCTAATATGGATGCCCGCCCCGAGCAGCTGCTCCAGTATGCTTTTATGGGACGTATTTACGCGCAGCAGATTCATGGTTACCCGGAACCACGGGTGGCCCTTTTAAACGTTGGTATCGAGCCGAATAAAGGTAACAATCAGGCCAGGAAGGCTTATGAACTTTTACGGGAATACCTGCCCGGTTTCTGTGGGAATATTGAAGGGACGGACGTTTTTTTAAACAATGCCGATGTAGTAGTTTGTGACGGTTTTGTAGGCAATATCTTTCTTAAATCCTCAGAAGGCCTTTCCAGGACCATCCTTGGTTTTTTCAGGCAGGAAATAAAAAAGAACCTCCGTTATAAGGCCGGAGCCTTACTGCTCCAACCTGTTTTTCATAAACTGCGCCATGAAATTGACGATTCGGGTTATGGAGGGGCGCCTCTGCTCGGCGTAAACGGCCTTTGTATCAAATGTCACGGATCGGCAAAGGCCCGCTCCATTGAGCAAGCTCTCCTGAAGCAGGTTTACCCCTTTGTCCGAAAAAATGTGACCGGGAAATTTCAGGCGGCTCTGGCAGATTTGACCGGACAGGACCACGGGGGGGAAGAATGATCAGGCATGCTAATTCAATCATAACTGGTACCGGCGCCGCCCTTCCTGACCAGGTTATCACCAACCGGGACCTGGAAGAAATAGTGGAAACCAATGATCAGTGGATTGTTTCCAGGACCGGAATCCGGGAGCGGAGAAAGCTGGAAGAAGGCCTGTCTAACGTAGATCTATCAGAACGGGCCGCCCGGGAAGCGCTTGTAAAGTCCGGTTTGGAGGCCTCCGACCTGGATATGATCCTGGTAGCCACTGTTACCCCCGATCATCACACCCCTTCCACTTCCTGCATCCTGCAGGCCAGGCTGGAAGCATTCAATGCCGGGGCCATGGACATATCCGCCGGTTGTACCGGCTTTGTTTATGCTCTTTCTGTGGCCCACCAGTTCATCTCCAGCGGAGCCTGCCAAAGAGTGCTGGTGGTGGGCGTAGAAATCCTGACTCGTTTTACAGACTGGAAAGACCGCAGCACCTGCGTGCTTTTTGGAGACGGGGCCGGCGCGGTCGTGGTTGAAGCTTCCGAAGAAGAAAGGGGCATCATCAATTTTACCCTCAAATCGGATGGTCGGGGGGCCAAGCTCTTATATGTCCCGGCTGGAGGGAGCGCCATGCCGGCAAGTCATGAAACTGTCAAAGAAGGCAGGCATTACCTGGTCATGCATGGCAACGAGATCTTTAAATTTGCCGTCAAAGTGGTGGAAGACACCCTGTTTAAGTTATTGGAGGAAAAAGGCAAGCAGCCAGAAGATCTCGATATGATTATATTGCACCAGGCTAATCTGAGGATCATAGATCACATTCGCAAACACCTCAAGTTGCCTCCGGAAAAGTTCCCGGTTAATATTGATCGCTTTGGCAACACGTCCTCGGCAACGATACCCATTGCCTTGCATGAAGAAAACCTGTCCGGCCGCTTGAAAGAAGGAGATCTGGTGGCCATGGTGGCCTTTGGAGCAGGCCTTACCTGGGGCGGTGTTTTAATGAGATGGTAACGGGCAGCTTTACCCCCAAGAACAAAAACATTGCTTTTTTATTTCCCGGCCAGGGAGCACAGCACCCGGGCATGGGGCGTGATTTCTATGATCATTATCCGGAGGCGAGAGCAGTTTTCGAACAGGCTGCCGAAATCCTCGGTCCGGAAATTGTCGATACCATCTTTTCGGGACCCGGGGAAAAGCTTGAACAAACCGAGTTTACGCAGCCTGGGATTCTGACCGTCAGCATGGCTATTTACAGGGTTCTTGCCGGTCTTGGTTTTATATCCTCCGCCTTTGCCGGCCTGAGCCTGGGTGAATACGGAGCCCTGGTGGCAGCCGGTTCGCTTTCTTTTGAGGAGGCCCTGCCGCTGGTGCAAAAAAGAGGTATTTACATGCAGGAGTCTGTTCCCGTCGGGCAGGGTAAAATGGCGGCAATCATGGGCCTTGATCATGAAAATGTGGAACAGATTTGCCTGGAGGCGCAGGTTGAAGGAGTGGTGGCTCCGGCCAACTATAATTGCCCGGGGCAGATTGTTGTTTCGGGGAACAAGAAAGCAGTGGAAAAGGCCGTGGAACTGGCCCGTTTGGCCGGGGCGAAGCGGATCACCGGGTTAAAAGTCAGCGCTCCCTTTCACTGCGAACTGTTAAAGCCGGTCGAAGAAAAAATGGCTGCAGAGCTGGAAAAGATCGAGTTTAAACCTGCTTTAGTGCCGGTAGTGTCTAATGTCACGGCTGAATTTGTTTATGAACCGGAAGAGATTAAGCGCAATCTGGTGGTCCAGGTAAGTAATCCGATCAGGTGGGAGCAATCGATCCGCCGCCTGATATCGGCGGGAACCGGCGCTTTTATCGGCCTTGGACCGGGTACTTCATTGAGCAGGCTAATGAAAAGGATTGCTCCCGAATTAGATACTCGGGCGGTTGAGAAGGTTGAAGATCTGGAACAGTTTTTAAATAATTGACCGACTGCGGGGTGTTGGAGTTGAATTTAGAGGGAAAAACTGCTGTTGTTACCGGCGCTTCCAGGGGGATAGGAAGGGTTACCGCTTTTTATCTGGCCCGGGCCGGGGCGGCTGTGGTAATTAATTACAGCCAAAACCGGCCGGCGGCGGCAGAAGTGAAAGAAAT
>PWFM01000116.1 GCA_003553895.1 Syntrophomonadaceae bacterium
CCCTGTAGGCCATGACAACGGCCTGATCGTCGATCAGCCAGAAGCCATCAGCAGTCATAACATAGCCGGCCGGCGACCTTTCCTTGATTTCAATTACAACGGTATCGGGCAGATCCCGCCTGATCGCTATTTTTTCTACCCGGGGCAGCTGCTCCTTGATCCGGGAAGAAATATCTCCTTCGCCGATCATGAAAATGCTCATCCCTTCGCTGATACCCCCGGCCTGCAGGATTTCTTCCGTCTTTAATTCATTCGCCCCTTCCACCCGGATCGCGGTCACCCGGAAATAGGATTCACCCTGCCAGAGCAGAACCAGCAACCCGGCCAGAATAAACGCTTTGATTAGGAAGCGGGAAAAACGTTTCCAGGCCGAAGGGCGGTTATTCTTTTCTACCAGCTTCAGGTGATCATATTTCCCTGCCATTTGTCACCTCTCCTCACCGACAATTCTTACTTCCGGCTGCAGTTCGATCCCAAACTTATCTTTTACCAGCTGCTGCACGGCCCTGATTAATTGAAGAATGTCGGCCGCCGTGGCATCACCGGTGTTGACTATAAAATTGGCGTGTTTTTCCGATACCTGGGCCCCGCCAATACGCATTCCCTTCCCTCCGGCTGCTTCGATGATCTTTCCGGCCGGCTCATCGGCCGGGTTACGGAACACGCTGCCGGCGCTGGGCAGGTGAGGATGACGGCTGCGGCGCCGGGCCGTAAAATCTTCCATGGTCCCGGCGATCTGCTGCGGGTCGCCCCGGGTAAGGCCCAGGCAGGCTTCGACAATGATCCCCGCCCCGGCCAGGCTGCTATCCCGGTAAGTGAAGCTGAGCTCCTCTTCAGGCAGCGTATTGACCCGGCCCTGAAAATCGACCACTTTAACCGATTCGACCCTTTCCCCGATGTAACTCCCAAAAGACCCGGCGTTCATGACCAGGGCCCCGCCCAGGGAACCGGGTATGCCGATGGCAAATTCCAGTCCCGACAGGCCGGCTTCGCAGGCGCTTTTTGCCAGGACCGGCATCGGCGTCCCGGCGCCTGCGGTTAAAATGCTGTTGCTGTGGTCTGTATAGTTAAAGGGAGCGCCTATATTGACAACCAGGCCCCTGATTCCGCCATCCAGCACCAGCAGGTTGGTCCCGTTGCCCACAATGTAGAGGGGCAGACCGTATTTGCCTCCGGCGCGGACTATTTCTCTTAGCTCTTCCAGGCTCGCCGGGCTAAAGAAATAATCGGCCGGTCCGCCCACTTTCCAGGAGGTATGAGCGGACATGGGCTCGTCTTTTTTAAACCCTTGTTTTAATTTAGGGGCCAGCTCACGCTCGATGTTCACACCGCCACCTCCTGCAGGCACTGATAGAGCTTTTCTGCGGCATCGGTAACCGCCATTTTTTTGCTTGCTTCCCGCATTTTATCCAGCAGGCCCGGTTCTCCAAGCAACCTGCTAACTTCTTCCTTTAACCTGGTCTTGTTAAAATCTTTTTCCTCGACCAGGACCGCCGCTCCCCGATCGGAAAGCATCAGGGCATTGTAGAACTGGTGGTTGTCGACAACGTTTGGCGAGGGAATCAGGATGGCCGGAACCCCCAGGGCCGTTATTTCGGCCAGGGTGGTGGCCCCGCTCCTGGTCACCGCCAGATCCGCCGCCGCCAGGGCTTCGGGCATCTCGGCCAGATAGGAATAAAGCTGAACCCGGTCCGGCGCCGCCCCCAGTTCTGCCATAACTTCGTCGTAATAAATATCGCCGGTAACATAAATCATCCTGGCTCCTTCCGGCAGGCAGTTATTTTTCAAATAGGCGGTGATCACCTGGTTTATCCGCAGGGCCCCCCGGCTCCCGCCGTAAACAAGGAGCGTTTTCTGCCCGGGATCCAGGCCGAAGTGGCGGCATCCTTCCTCCCTGCTCAGGGCGCCGACTTCGCTGGCCCTGGGGTTCCCTGTAAACAGGGGCCTGCTTAAGCAAGGCAGTTTTTCTGCCGTTCCGGCGAAGGAAAGGCAAACCCGCCTGGCAAAAGGGGCAAACCAGCGGTTAACCATACCCGGCACGGCATTCTGCTCATGCAGGACCACCGGTCGCCTTTTCAGCAGGGCCGACATGACCAGGGGCGCCGCCACGTAACCGCCCGTGCCCAAAACCACGTCGGGCTGGTACTCTTCAATGATTTGCAAAGAACGCCTGATACCGGCCAAAAAATCTTTGAGAACCCGTCCCAGCTGCTTGAAACTGCGCCCGTACCCGGAAGCGGGGATTGTTAAAAGCTTAAAACCGGCGGCGGGGACGATCTTGTTTTCCAGCCCGGCGGCGCTTCCCGCAAAAAGGATTTCAACGGAACTGTCCCGGGCTTGCGCATAACGGGCCAAAGCCAGGGCAGGATAGATATGGCCGCCGGTGCCTCCTCCGCCGATTAATATTTTCATCATTAAGCCGCCTCCCTGCGAACTGCTGTTTCCCGCCCATACCTGGAAATGTTAAGTAAAATCCCGATCCCGACCAGGGTAAAAAATACGGAACTGCCGCCGGCGCTGATCAAGGGCAGGTTGATGCCCGTCACCGGCACCGCGCCGGTTACCACCGCTACATTGACCAAAACCTGGACGGCAATCATAAAGGTTATCCCGGCCGCCACCAGGCTGCCAAAAGTTTCAGGAGCCCTCAGGGAAATCTGAAAACCGCGCCAGATTAAAATCAGGTAGAGCAGCAAAACGGCCACGGCTCCGATAAAGCCCAGCTCTTCGCCGATCACGGCAAAGATAAAGTCGTTCTGCGGTTCGGGCAAATAAAACAGTTTCTGTTTGCCCCGGCCCAGGCCGGCTCCGAAGATATGCCCCGGGCCAAGGGCGTAGAGGGACTGGATGACCTGGTAACCCGAGCTGGATGGATCCGCCCAGGGATCTAGAAAAGTAAACAACCGCTGCATTCGGTAATCCTCTTTCAAAGTAAAGTAGGCCAGCGGGGGCACAAAGAACAGGGTCAGGCCCGCCACCTGGGACACGGGCATGCCGGCAAAAACGATGACGAGCATAGTCCCGGCCACCACCACCAGGGCCGTGCCCATATCCGGCTGGAGCTGGATTAAGAAAAATGTCGAACCCACCAGGACAATGGGAATCAGGCTGGCCGTCCAGAAGTTCTGGATATTGACCCGGCGGCTGCTTAAATAAGCGGCCGTAAATATGACCAGGGCCAGCTTGCTGAATTCGGAAGGCTGCAGCACCACCGGACCCAGGGCCAGCCAGCGCCTGGCCTCGGTGCCCATCTCGGAACCGAAACCGGAATAGATCATCCCGAGGAGTAGAAAGTTGAACAGTAAGATCGGGATCGAAAACCGCTTCAGCAGCCTGTAATTAACTTTAGACAGGAGATACATAGCGATCAGGCCAAAAGCTACCCACATTGCCTGGCGTTTCAGGAAATAATAGGGATCGCCCCTGCTTTCTTCAGCCATTACGAAGCTGGCGCTGAAGACCATGAGCAGGCCGATGGCCAGCAGCAAAAATGTAACCATCAGGAGGGTGCGATCATACTGTTTTACGCTCCGCGAATTACTCATCACTCTGCGCTGCCCTCCTCTTCGCGCCCGGACTGCAAATC
>PWFM01000069.1 GCA_003553895.1 Syntrophomonadaceae bacterium
GATGTTCGAGCTGTCCCCGTGGCACTGCGTACCTTTTGGCAAGTGTACTACGAAGTAGGTGCTATTTTTATAGCAGTATTCTAAATCTGTTCCGGGAGTTAATAGCTAAATTGCAGCATATACGGCAGGAAAAACCCCCGGGCTAAGTAATTGCCCGGGGGTTTTGGCTGTTAAACTGATCTTGTCTGTTCCAAGATTAGTTGCCTTCTGCGGTATATGCTTCCAGCCATTCCATATAATCAGGAACTACGTTTTCTTGAACATTCATGTAGAAGTCCCAGGTTTCTTCGGGGCCCATGTAGTGTGCGACAACACCCATTTCCTCAAAACTGTCCAGCAATTCCGGTTTTTGAGCGATTTCTTCAATTGCATTGGTCAGCCTTTCAATCAGGGCCGGGTCGGTTCCAGGAACCGCCCACAGCGCTATCGGGTGAGGTTCCCGACCTTCTTCAATTCCGAATTCGGCAACATTGGGAACATCTGGCATCAAGGGGTCCCTTTCCACCAGGGGGTTGGTGTTAACAACTGCCCACAGTTCTTCATCAGCTACAAGCGGGCTGGCAGCAGCAAGGCTCAAATGGCCCACATCCACATGCTCACCCTGCAGGTTCATGGCCACATCAGCGCCACCTTCGAGGCCGACAAAAGTGTAGTCGAGCTCGTCGGGTGGAAGGATTTGTTCGACAGCATAGTGCCTGACGTTACCTTCTCCCTGACCGCCGAAAGTTACCTCACCGGGATTCTCTTCAATATACTCGATCAGTGCTTCAAAGTCATCGCCCCATGGCGCCCCCGGCCGGGCTCCGATACAAAAAGTAGGAGCAGCAAGGGTGGCAACCGGTTCGAAATCATCGATTGTGTAACCCCTGTCACCTGCTGCCGGTTCAAAAAGCAGTGGCCCGGTATGGCCCCAGAAAAACATATCGGCATCCGGGGATTGGCCGGAAACATGATAGGCGGCTTCTGTGCTCATGCCGCCAGGCATATTGATCACGTTGGCCATGATTCCGAATTCTGCCAGGTGTTCAGCCATGTAGCGGGCTGTCAGGTCGTTTGACCCTCCGGCGCCAAAGCCAACTACTATATCGATGCTGATATCTTCCTCCGGTTCCTCTGCTACTTCTTCCGGCTCATCCACTTCCTCCGGTTCTTCTACTTCTTCTACAGGTTCTTCCTCCACCGGTTCTTCACAGCCGGTAACTGCCGCCAGGGACACTATAAAAACCAACGAAAGCAATAAAATCAAGACTTTTCTGTTATTCATTTTTGAGAATTCCTCCTCATTCTGTTTTGGTAAAATTTGGTGAAAAAGATAAAAATATTTCCTTTACCTTTTAGGCAACACCTCCATAACAGGGAATTTATTAAAGCTTAGAGGGTTTGTAGTTTATTAGCTTACAAATACTATTCTATAGCGTATGTAAGATTCCTGCAAATATTTATAAATAATAAATGTGTAAATGTTTACACATTTCAACAACAAATAAGAGCCGTTCCTTAGAACGGCTCTTATAATTGAAGGCGCTGGTTAAATAATAATGTTGTTAACTTAATTGCCGCTTATTTCGGCGTCTGTTTTTCTTCTCTTGCGGACAAACAGGATAATAGTTGCCAGGGTGACTATCCAGAGGACCTGGGAGATGCCGCTGGTAAAAAAGTAGGTAAAGTCCCCTCGTGATATGGTCAGAGCCTGCCTGAAGTTGGCTTCAAACAGGGGGGTAACCAGGAAAGAAAGGACCAGGGGACCATCCGGCAGCTTGAACCATTTAAAGAAATAGCCAATCACCCCGGCGATTAAACAGATTACGATGTCAAAAGGCCGGTTGTTAAGGGCGTAGGTGCCGATGACCAGTACGAGAGTGATTACCGGCCAGAGTATGGCAGCCGGGATCTTGGTCAGCTTGGAATAAACCGGGATCAGGATTTTGCCGAAAAGCAGGTTAAATGGGTTGGCCAGCAGCAAGAGCAGGAACAGGGTATATACAACGACGGTGTGATCAACCACCACCCTTGGTCCGAGGGGGATCCCCTGCATAATCAGGGCAGCCATAAGCAGGGCGGCGATGGAACTGCCCGGAATACCGAAGGTTAAAAGGGGAATAAAAGTAGCGCCGCAGGTGGCGTTGTTGGCTGCTTCGGCAGTGGCGACGCCTTCCAATGCGCCTTTACCATAGTTAATATCCTTACTGAACTGGCTGGTAACGCTGTAGGCGGTATATGAACATAATGTAGCTCCAGGTCCCGGCAGGGCACCCAGAAAAGTACCAATAATCGTCCCGAGACCCAGACCCCGCCAGGAGGCTAAAAACTCCTTCAAGGTAAGCCCTTCTTCTTTTAGCTTGAGCAGCTTTTCTGCCGCTTCGCCGATTACGCCGGAATCATCGGGCCTTTCGATAACTTCTTTAATTTTTTTGATTATTTCTGGGACAGCAAAAAAACCAATTAAAAGTGGAACCAGGGGAAAGCCGGCTTCCAGGTACCTGACTCCAAAGGTAAAGCGGAGGCCTCCGGTCAAAATGTCCCTCCCGATAATGGCCAGGAAAAAGCCTACACCTGCAGCAAAAATACCTTTGCCGGGATTTTCAGTTGAAAAAACAACTACCAGTGATAGGGCCAGGAAATAAAGGGCAGACAATTCTGCCGGCCCAAATCTTGGGGCCATCATACCAATGGGAACGACCAGAAAGATCAGGGCCAGGTCGCTTAAGGTGTCTCCTGTTACCGAGGCATACAGCCCCATTTGCAGGGCTTTTTTCCCTTTGCCGAGCTTGGTCAGGGCGTAACCGTCTGCCACGGTAGCAGCAGCTCCTGAAGTGCCTGGAGTGCCGAAACTGATGGCCGTGATGGAACCACCGTAGGTGCCCCCTTTATAGGTGCCGATTAAAAGGCCCATGGTTTGGTGGATGGGCAGGACGAAAGAAAAAGGCAATACCAGGGCGATCGGCAGGCTGTGGGCCAGGCCGGGAATTGCTCCCACTGATATTCCGACTATAACCCCAATCATTATGTACAGGGCTGTGTCCAGGGCAAATACTACAAAAAAAGCTTCTCTCATTGCATCCATGTCAAACATATTTTCACCCCCTTATGGTAGGAAAGTTCTTGGCATGTACATGTTCAATAATTCAATAAACAGCAATTGGACAGAAGCAGTGACTACCAGTGCTAATGCAGCCAGTTTTAAAATTTTGGGGGTGACAGATTGTAAAGAATCTGTTCTTTTAGCATCTCTAATCGAGATACAGGCCCACCAGATAGTTAAAAATAGGAAAGTTGAAGTAAGAAGGCCGATATTCCTGAAAGACCAGCCGTAAAGCCACATTGCAGCAGGCACCCCTACCAGGTAAGGCAGTATTCTCTCTCTCGGCGGTTCTGCTATCTTTTCAAGGGGTTCTAAAAAGTCTTTCAGCATAACTAAAAAACCGCCCAGTCCCATCAGGGCAAGTGAAATGCGGGGAATAAAAAGTTCCATGGACCTGAGGGGCATGAAGTAAGTCCAGGTAAAAGCAGCTGCGCTTAAAAGCATAATCAGGA
>PWFM01000037.1 GCA_003553895.1 Syntrophomonadaceae bacterium
AAATCGACCTCAACAAATGAATTGCCGCTTTGCCTGGGGATCCAGAAACCGTCCTTCTGGACAAAAAACCTCATCCTGGCATCGGTAATGATACCCTCATTATCAAGCTCGATAATAGTTTCAATATATGAAGAAGCTTCCTCCAGTTCAACTCCATCATTTTCACCGCTCCAGGAATAACCAACGTAACGGCCTTCCAGGGTAGTTTCGTCTACCGCACCGAGCAAAGGGTTGTCCGTTAAATTCGGCAGGGCCAACAAGCCCAGGATCACAACCAGGGCCCCCATTACCAGGTACAACTTTTTGTCCATTTAGATCATCACCTTTCTCTTTAACCATTTAGCATTAACAAATATAGTAACCGGCCTTTATTCCGGGATAAAAGCCTTTCCATTAAGAAAGAACTGCTGCTTTTAACAAAATCATTTACCCTGTATTACAGCGACTGCTAATAACCGTAATCATGCTCCCGGTTGCATCTTAAAACCGGGATCGAGGCTAACCTTCCTTAAGCGCAGGGAATTAAGAACCACATTCAGAGAACTGGCAGCCATGGCCCCGGCGCCGATAATGGGATGCAGCAAGCCCAGGAAAGCCACCGGGATGGCCACGCTGTTATAAAACCAGGCCCAGAAATAATTCTGGCGGATTTTCATGAAAGTAGCCTGGGAAAGCTTGATTGCCGAAACAACCGCGCCCAGGTCCCCGCGCACAAGGGTGATATCGGCCGCTTCAATAGCCACATCGGTACCGGTACCAATGGCGATACCAACGTTGGCCTGCTTTAAAGCCGGAGCATCATTGATGCCGTCACCGACCATGGCCACCATTTCGTATTCATCCTGCAGCCTTTTTATTTCATCGACTTTCCCTTCGGGAAGCACTTCGGCCAGGACCTTGCTTATACCGACCTGCCTGGCGATGGCATTTGCCGTTGTCCAGTTATCGCCGGTAACCATGGCCGTTTTGAAACCCATTTGTTCAAGCTCAGCCACTGCCGCTGCAGTTTCTGCTTTGATTGTATCAGCCACGGCTACAATACCGGCCAGCCTGCCATCAACGGCAGTCAGGATGGCTGTTTTTCCTTCAGCTTCAAGTTCTGCCATCTTGTTGCCGGCGCCGTCCATGTCAATATGGCGCCCCTCAATCAGGCGTCTGCTGCCAACCAGTACTTTTTTCCCCTCGATACTGCCTTCTACCCCCTGGCCGGTCACTGAACTGAAGTCACCAACCTCACCCGGCTTTACGCCGTCCTTAGATGCCTTATCCACTACGGCGGCGCCAAGGGGATGCTCCGAAACCGCTTCTACGCCGGCGGCATAATACAGCAGATCCTTTTCATCATATCCGTTAACAGGAATAACATCTGTCACCTGGGGCTTCCCCCTGGTCAAAGTTCCTGTTTTATCAAAGGCAATAATCTTTATATCTTTCATGGTCTGGATAGCCTCGCCGCTTCTAATCAAGATCCCTCTTTCGGCTCCCATCCCACTGCCCACCATCAGGGCGGTCGGGGTAGCCAACCCCAGGGCGCAGGGACAGGAAATTACCAGGACCGCTGTGGCCGCCATAAAAGCCAGGGTAATGGTGGGGACATCGAGGTTGGTCCAGGGGGGGTTAAAGAAGGCAACGATAGAACTGTGGAAGCCGGGGAACAACAACCAGGATGTAAATGAAGCCAGGGCAATCAAGATCACAACAGGTACAAAATAACCGGTAACCCGATCGGCAAATTCCTGGATCGGGACTTTCGATCCCTGGCATTCCTCAACCATTTTGACAACCTGGGCCAAAAATGTATCTTTACCGACCCTGGTCGCCCGGACCTGCAGGGCGCCCTGGCGGTTGATGGTTGCTCCAATTACTTCATCGCCTTCCTTTTTCTCAATAGGCATGGATTCGCCGGTTGCCATTGATTCATCGATACTGCTCTGTCCGCTGACCACCACCCCATCAGTGGGTATCTTCTCACCGGGCCGGATGATCATGACCTGTCCCGGTTGGAGCTCTTCAACAGGTATTTCTCTAACTTCACTACGGTCCAAAACCCGGGCTGTTTTTGCTTCCATGGCCAGCAATTTCTTGATCGCCTGTGAAGCCCTGCCCTTGGATTTAGTCTCCAGGAAGCGGCCCACGAGGTGCAGGGCCATGATGCTGGCTGCCATTTCAACAAAGGTTGTTAATGGAAACCAGAAACTGAGCACACTTAGCAAATACGGGGGGGCCGAACCCAGGGTGATCAGGGTGTCCATGTTAGCGCTACCCCTCTTAAGGGCCAGCAACGTGCCCCGGTGGGTTTCGTATCCGGCAATAAAGATCGCCGGAAATGCCAGGACCAGGGTGATCTCAAAGTAACCTGGAATTGGAATCACAAACATGTGAATCATCATCAGGATCATGATCACTCCGGCAAATGAAGCAGCAAACCACATCTTGCGGGCTGCGCGCCTGATCGTAGCCTCTTCGCGGCCCGCCTCAGCATCTCTTGCTCCGGCGGCCGCCCCTTTCTCTTTTCCTCCACTATCAGGATCATCTTCACCGACCAACCTGTAACCGGCCCTTTCCACGATCTCCGACAGCGCAGATAGACCGGTCTCGTCCTTGTTGTACTTAACTTTCGCTTTTTCTGCAGCAAAGTTTACCGAAGCCTCGACCACTCCGGATTCATTTTTCAGAGTCTCTTCCAAACCCCGGGCACATGAAGCGCAGCTCATACCTTCTATTTTAAAAACGGTTTCGATGATCGGAACAGACTCGTCTTCTTCGTCCCCGGTTTCTTCCGGGGACCCTTCAAAGCCGGCATCTTTTACCGCTTGTATAATATCTTTTCGAGAGACAGTATCGGGGTCATATTCCACGTAGGCCTTGGCGGCGGCAAAATTCACCGCGGCTTTTGTCACACCGGGTTTGTCCTGCAGCGCTTTTTCAAGGCCCCGGGAGCAGCTTGCGCAGCTCATACCTTCAATAAGCAAAGTAATTTTTTTCATAACAGTCAATCCTCACCTTCCAGGAGAACAATACCGCAATATAACTTACCCTCGTGTCTTTTTAGATTACGTTTTCTCTTCTGCAGATTCATAGAGCAGGCGCTGTTTTTCAGCCAGCTCGGCCAGCGTTATATTGCTCAACTCATCATATATAGCCTGTTTTAAACCCCCCCAGACATTGCGGGTAACACATTTGG
Source organism: Syntrophomonadaceae bacterium (assembly GCA_003553895.1). Lineage (GTDB taxonomy): Bacteria > Bacillota > Dethiobacteria > DTU022 > DTU022 > B1SED10-74M. Next base: position 3,185 of record PWFM01000037.1, read on the forward strand.
TCACCCTCTGGCAAAGCTCGGGGTTATCTACACAATCTACCGGCGCAAGAGAACCTTCGACCGTTTGGATGACATCGTACATATTGATTTCTTGCGGCGGCTTGCCCAGAACATACCCGCCCTGGCTGCCCTTGTGGGTTTTTACATAACCGCTGATGCGCAGGGGGAACATAACCTGCTCCAGGTATTTTAAAGAAATATCCTGCCTGGAAGCAATATCTTTTAGTTTAACCGGTTCCTGGCCGTATTTCAAGGCCAGTTCTACCAGTGCCCGGGCAGCATAGCGGGCTTTTGTTGAGAGCTGCATTAGAATCTCCTCCTTCAGGCCACCTTATTTTAGGGGACCCTGGTAAAAAGCAAATGATAACCCTTTTTAACGGCAAGCCTATCTTCTTACTCATTAAAAAGCGCCGTTGACATATAGCGTTCGGCCAGGTCGGGCAAAACTGTCAAAATTAACTTCCCCCTATTTTCAAGACGCCCAGCTACCTTCAGGGCAGCGGCACAGGCTGCGCCGGATGAAATGCCCACAAATAATCCTTCTTCCTTGAACAATCTCCTGGCCGTATCAAGCGCTTCTTGATCAGAAACTTTAATCACTTCGTCGAGCAGATCAAAATTTAAAACTTCCGGGACAAACCCCGCTCCGATGCCCTGGATCTTATGCGGTGAGGGGCTTCCTCCCGAAAGAACGGGAGAGTTTTCCGGCTCAACAGCCACAACTTTCACTGAAGGTTTTCGCTCCTTCAACACTTCTCCGACCCCGGTAACTGTCCCTCCGGTGCCAACACCGCAGACAAGAATATCTATTTCCCCATCGGTATCGGCCCAGATCTCTTCAGCCGTAGACCGGCGGTGCACCGCAGGGTTGGCTTTATTTTTAAACTGCTGTGGAATAAAGTAATGCTTATTTTCTTCCGCCAACTTCAACGCTTCATTTATTGCTCCATTCATTCCCTTTTCTCCAGGAGTCAGAATCAGTTCCGCCCCCAACCCTTTTAACAGGTTTCGCCTTTCTATACTCATCGAATCAGGCATGGTCAGGGCGCACCTGTAACCTTTGGCGGCGCATACTATCGCCAGCCCAATGCCTGTATTGCCGCTGGTCGGTTCCAGGATTATAGTTTCTGGACCGATCAAACCTTCACTTTCTGCCGTTTCGATCATGCTTAAAGCGATCCGGTCTTTAACGCTGCCTCCTGGATTATATGATTCAAGTTTGGCCACGATCTCGGCATTGCACTCTGCAGTCATTTTATTTAAATAAACCAGAGGAGTATTACCAATGAGTTCGGTTACATCTTTAGCTATCTTCATTTCCGCCTTCACCATGCCCCTTCTAAATTTCTACTAATTATATAGACTATCTGTTAATAGTTTAAGCAATCCCGCCTCAAATGTCAACAATAAAAACCTAACCTGGACGAGCCAGTTCTATAAAAGTTGGTTTTCAACTGAGCCCTATTAAACCCAGTGCACATCGACGTTTCCGGGATCGCTTCAAAATGTCTTACTAAATTATCGCAGGACTTCAGGATTAAGGGCCTAAAAGATCTCTAAAATTCCTTCTTCGTCGACCACGTTGCCGGCAGGATAAGTCGGCGCCGCCAAGAAATATAAATATATAGCTGAAAAACACTCTACTATTTGCACAAGGAGGCCCGACATGCCTGGTCAAAATGATGAAAATGGCAGCAATGATGAGAAGAAGCTTCCAGAAGAAAAGATTGAAAGGCCGGCAGACCAAACCATTGTCATGAATAGAAAAAACAGCACTCTCGGATTGTTTTCCCTGATAATGGGAATAGTATCCCTGCTGACTCTTTCCTGCTGCGGTCCCCTGTCGATCATTCTGGCCATCACGGCCATCATCACCGGGATCATAGCCAGGACGGAGAATCAAGAATATGCTGTGATCGGAATAATACTGGGGGTGCTTGGTTTGATTCTTCCAGTTCTGCTGGCATTGTTCATAACCGGGTTTGCCTTTTTCACCCCGATGTTTACAAGGTTCTTTTAATAGCGACCACCGGGGCGGATTTGGTTATGGCATTTTTCACCGTTCAATTATTTCTTGTTAAAGTAATCTATGCATTGCTTATTTAAAAAGATATTATTCTTATAAAACGAGGGGATGCATTGAAACCAGAAATCTGTAATTTTTTCTCCGTTCCCGACCTTTTCCAACAGGATCACCTCCTTTGTATCCAACCTCATCCCGATGATTTGGAAATCGGGGCCGGCGCCACTATTGCCAAACTGAACCGGGCCGGGGTCAAAACAACCTGGCTCACCGTTACAGACGGTTCAGCCGGTACTGATGATCCATCAGTCGACCCTGTATCCCTGGCCCGGACCAGGCGCAAAGAGGCTGAAAAAGCAGCCGCCCTCATCGGCACAGCTGACTTAACCTGGCTAGATTTTGCCGACGGCGGCAGCCTGCCCTACGATAAAACCCGATCCGCCATTGCCGGCGTCATCAGAAAGCTTAAACCTGAAGCAGTGCTGGTTTGCGACCCCTGGCTTCCCTATGAAGCCCATACCGATCATGTTCGCACTGGCCTGGCAGCAGCCGAAGCCGCCTTTTTATCCCACATGCCCTATTTCTGCCCTGAAAACCTGGCCGATGGCCTGGAACCTCATAAAGTTGAGGCAGTAGCCTTTTATTATACCGCTTACCCCAATACCTTTATCGATGTTACCAATTACTGGGAATTAAAACTGGCGGCAATTGACTGCCATGCCACCCAATTCCCTCCGGCCAAGGGAAAGCTGCTGAAAGACTATTTAACAGCTAAAGCCCGGCAGCAGGCCCAAGATCATGGTTGCGAATTGGTTGAAGCCATAAAAGTACTTTCCACTAACCATCTTCACATATTTGAGAATGCCTGGCAGTGCTAAAAGGAAAACGCCTAATTAATGCCCGGTGTCCCTTCACCGGGGCTCACATGGTACCTGACCTGGCGACCGCAAGGAAAAGGAGACATGACTGACAGGATATTTGTGAATATTTTTTTAGTTAATTCTCGTTCCTATAACAATTTATTATGATATAATAATATACAAACAAGAAAGAAAGGAATGATAACCATTAAGATCGACTTGCAAAAAAGCCAGGTAGTGCTCTCTCCAGAAAATGATGAGGAAAAAGCCAAGCTTACCGCACTGTGGAAATTGCTGGTAGATTGTGTCGGTGACAGCCGGAAGCTGGTTCCTGTAGGAGAATATGTCCCCCAAAAAAATGACCGGGGGGCTTCCTTCCATATCGAAGGGCTTGAACCGGATGATAGCTCGTTCGTGGAAGTACGGGCGGAAGAGGATGTTCAGGTATACTGCAGGACCTGCAACAAGCTTCAAAAATTAAAGGCCGGTGAAGTTATTCCCATCTGCTGCGGCAAGATGATGAGCATCATAGACTGATAAAAGCCGCGAGAACTTCTCTATTAAAAAGGTGGTGGCGCCCGTCCCGGCAGCCACCATTTTTTTATCTTTTTGATCCTTTTTTACAAAATAATTTTAACCCCTGCGTAATGGTTTTTATAGTAAGTCCAATTCTAAGGCTCTACTTACCTCATCACTTCATCAATTGAACGGCCCAGGATTTCCACTATCCTGTCCGCATCCTGTTTTTCAAGTATTAAGGAAGGAGATAAGGCCACGACATCATTATCAAGGGGCCTGGTTATAAGCCCGCGGCGATAAGCGGCCTCAAAAACAGCAAAACCGGCCTTATGGTCCGGCTTATTTTTAGTTTTTCGGTCTGCAACCAGTTCCAGGGCCAGCATCAGGCCCTTGCCCCTCACCTCACCGATATGCTCCGATTCCAGGTTTCTTAAACCCTCCAACAACCGCAACCCCACGGTAGCAGCATTTTGCTTCAAATTCTCCCTTTCCAGTATTTCAATGTTTTTCAAAGCTGCCCGGCAGGCCAGCGGATGCCCGCTGTAGGTAAAACCATGATTGAACATATCCTCGCTTCGCAAGGTCTGGAAGATTTGATCTGAAATAACAGCAGCCCCGAGGGGCACGTACCCGCTGGTTATACCCTTGGCCAGGGCCATGGCATCCGGAGTTACGCCCTTCCAGTGTTCAATGCCGAAAAGTTTTCCCGTCCGCCCAAAACCGGTAATCACCTCATCGGCGATGAACAAAATGTTGTAATGGTTACAAATCTCCCTGATCTTTTCGTAATAGCCCGGTGGAGGCACAATTACCCCACCCGACCCGATTACAGGCTCGGCAATAAAAGCGGCTACTTTATCTTCACCAAGCTCTATAACTTTTTCTTCCAGCGCTTCAGCGCATTCCAGGTTGCATGAGGGGAACTCCAAACCCCAGGGACAGTAATAGCAGTACGGCTCATTAATAAAGGCAAAACCCGGCGGAAAGGGATCAAAACCTTCCTGGTAGTGAGGAAAGCGGGTGGCCTGGATCGAACCGTAACCAACCCCGTGGTAACCTTTGTTGCGAGAAATGATATAATCCTTGCTATCCATCCCCAGCACCGACCAGTACAGTCTGGCTATTTTAAACAGGCTGTCGTTGACCTCTGAACCGCTGCCGGCAAAGAAGACTTTGCTTTTTTCCAGGGGCACAATTTTACTCAATTTTTCCGCCAGCTGTATGGCCGGCACATTGGAAAAGCCGGAAAAACAGTGAAAAACGTCCAGCGTGGCCATCTGATCGGCTGCCGCTTCGATCATTTCTTCCCTGCCGTGACCGATATTGTTATACCACAGACCGGCAAAACCATCGATGTATTCATTACCGTCTATATCATAAACCCTGGTCCGGTAAGCCCCTGCTATGATCCTGGGTCCCCGCTCGATGGCATCCTGAATGCCGGTAAATGGATGCAGGAAGTATTTGCCGTCTGCTTTTTTTAAGGCTTCTATATCCCGGTCCCTGTAAAAACCCATATTTAACCCTGCCTTTCCTGAATCTTGTTACGACCACTTTATCTTGTCAGGTTAATAAAAACCACTGCTTCTTTTACTTCCACAATGGTTTTTATTATACCTTCAAACAACACTTGACATCCGTTAAAAGATGACTAGATAATAGAGGCAGTGTGATAGGGATGCGGATTATAATTTTATCAACCAGGAAAAGGATGTTACCCATGTTAAATAAATTCCTGCCCCGGCTTTTCGTTATCGCCTTCCTGGCCGGATTGTTAATGCTTCCGGCTGGCGGCTGCAATATGGAAGAAGAGACTTATGAAATGGAAACGGATCAAGAGTTTCAGCAGGCCGTGGAAAATGCCGTAGAGCGTTTTCTCCAGGATGACGATCCCGATATAATATTAAATGACCTGTATGAAACTTTTGCCGAACGGTATTCTGAAGAGGAAATAGAGTCTTACGTTATGGCCAGGGTTAATGAAGAAGCTGACAAGGTAAACGCCAGGCTTGAAGAGCTTGATCAAGAAATTGCAGAGGCAGCGGAAAAAGCCGGCGATCTAAAAAAACAGCTGGAAAATGAAGCCGATGGAGAAACTCTTGAAAAGTTTAATGAACAGCTGCAGCCCATGTATAACTGGATTGACAAACTGGACCAAAAAATTGAAGAAGCGACCGACCCGGGCCGGATAGCCGATTTAAAGCAAGAAAAAATCAACACCTACCGCGAACTGGTTTCTGTCATTGAAGAAAAGCTGGACTCCGACCGGCTCAATATAAACAATAATCTGGAAACAAGAGACTTGCTAAACTATTACCATGAGATCGAAGCTCTCCTCGATAAAGAAAGAGAAATTGTATCGGCTTATGAAAGAGTTACGGGAGACAACTTCATCAGCGATCGGGTCCTGCACGATGAATTGAGAAAAAATATAATACCGGAAACCGAAGCCCTGCTTGATCAATTAAAGGGGATAAAGGCTGAAAGCGAAGACACCGAAAACCTGCACAGATCTTTTCTAAATACATGGGAATTAAAGCTGGATGGCTACAAAAAAATGGTTCGGGCCATTAACAATGATGACGATGATACAAGAAGTGAGGCCGAAGAATTGATCGAAGAAGGGGCCAATTCCCGGCAGCAGTTCAGGGCTAAGCTGGAAGAACTGCTTTAGAGAAACAGGTTATGGGCATAAATGATTCTTAGAACCGGAAGGAATAAAACCCCTTGATCAAGAAGATTGCCCGTAGCAACCTGCATAAAAGAAAGGATGGTTAAGATGGGTTTTGCTCTCTCCAAAATGCAATTGAAGAGCCCGGCTTTTGAATCGCGCGGGAAAATACCGAGAAAACATACCGGCGAAGGCGAAGACCTCTCTCCCGCCCTGGAATGGGACAATGTCCCGGAAGGCACAGTCTCATTTGCCATCATCTGCCACGATCCGGATGCCCCCCTGGTCACGCCGGGAACATACGGTTTCGTGCACTGGGTCCTCTACAACATTCCCGCTTCGGTTACCGGGCTGCCGGAAGGAACGGAAGAATACACCAGTGGAGTCAATGACGCCCAAAAACAGGGCTATATGGGACCGATGCCCCCGGAAGGGCACGGTCTTCACCACTACTTTTTCTGGGTGCTGGCCCTTGATAAAGAACTGCGTCTGGAGCCGGGCCTGACCATGTGGCAGCTGCTGGAAAAAACCGAACCTCATATCCTCGGCATGAACCGCCTGGTCGGGACTTATGAAAGATAAATGGCACCATTTATTGCCTTAATTTTACCAGGAGAAAAAACCATATAAAACAAACAGCTTTTACTATAATTTTACAGGGCTGCCTCTGTTACGGGGCAGCCTCTTTAGTATTCAATATCCCTGCGGACCCTGGTTGTCATTCTAAAGTGTTAATCCCTATATTACTCTTTTTTCACCTTGCTTCCATGCTTATTAGCGATTTAATTTTAAAAATTGTTCTTGTAAAGTAGAATATGATAAAAGAAATCCAGCAAAACAGCAGCTAAAAATTGCCGTGCCCTCCAATCCGCACGATCATTGATTAAGCAGCATTAAAAAAGCCCCTCAATCGATACGGCAAAGAAGGCAAATGTATAACAGGCCGGCTGCTGCTGTGAATAAAGGTTACTGGCAAACATGGCGGCAAGAATTAGTTTAACAGCCAACGTAAGCGCATGTTTTTTTTAGCTTTGAAAATACCAATTCAAAGTAAAAACATACCTGAGAGGTGTTAAAAACAATGAGATATGCTGAAACCGGGTACAACCTGGAAATTGACCTCTCCAGCGGAAACGTCGAGAAAGTAGAAACCGACCCGGCGATGACGGAACTGCACCTTGGAGGTCTGGGAACCAACGCCAGGCTTTTATGGGACCGGGTCCCTCCAGAAACAGACCCTCTCTCTCCGGAAAACCTGCTCATATTCGGCACCGGATTACTTGCCGGCACCCCGGCACCGGCTGCCAACCGGACTATCGTCACCACTTATTCCCCCCAGACCCTGTTAATGGCCTACTCTATGATGGGTGGTTTCTTCGCCCCGGAAATGAAATATGCCGGTTATGATAAAATTATTTTCAGCGGCCGTTCGCCGGAGCTGGTCTACGTCTGGATCAATAATGACCGGGTGGAAATTCGCGACGCCTCCCACCTGCAGGGCAAGGGCGTCGTTGAAACCGAAGAACTGCTCAAGCAGGAGCTGGAAGATCAAGATATCCAGGTTGCTTCCATCGGACTGGCCGGGGAAAACCAGGTTTATTACGCCTCCATAGAACATGCCCGCTCCAGCGCCAGCCGGGCCGGCATCGGGGCCGTGATGGGCTCCAAAAATCTAAAAGCAGTAGTCGTCCGGGGCTCGAAAGATGTCAACATTGCTAAACCAAAGGAGTTTATAGAGCTGTGCAATGAAGTCCTGGATTATATCCAGTGGCGGGCCGAGAACCCGGTGAAGAACGTTCCACCAATTTTGGCAGGTCTCGGATCGCCGCAGGAAATGGCTATCCATGATGAAGCATGGCATACCACGGCCTTCTCCTGGGGCAACGCCCGTTACAGAAGAAAAGAATTTTGGAATGAAGAAGTTGAAGAAGAATGGTCCAGGATCCAGGACGGGGCCGTGCAAAGGTTGATCAGCTGCTATAACTGTCCCATGAAATGCGGGGCGATCATCGCCTACCCCACCCTGGAACTCTCCAAATATATGATGAAATGTTATTCTAAACTGACCTATGTCATGGGCGCCATGGTGGATAACCTTGAATTCGGCTTCAGGATTGCCGGCCTGGCCCAGGGTTACGGTGTCGATTCATATACCGCTCCACAGGTCATGGCTTTTGCCATTGAACTGTATGAAAACGGTATTTTAACCGATGAAGATCTGCCCGACTTTCCTCCCGACAATGAAGGCCGGTTTTTTTACCTGTTGGAGAAGATTGTCCACCGGGAGGGCATCGGCGATGTGCTGGCCAACGGAGTTTACTGGGCCGCGCGTCAGATCGGAAAAGGAGCGGAAGCTTACGACAGCAATACCATCAAAAAACACGAACAAATTCCAATCAAACTGGGCATGTTGAACCCGATTTTCTTCCTGATGCTTTCCACAGGCGAAAAAATCAACATTACTCAAATTGAAGGACAGCTGCCCCAGGCCCCCTTTCCCAACAAGGAAGACCGGGAAGAGTTTGTCCAGGACTGGTTCCAGGCTCCAAGCGAGAACATTAAAGACTTCTTTCTTAAATGGGAACCCCGCGGCGAATACGCTTTCCCCTACTTTCCCGATTTCCAAACCGCCTGTGAACTGGTCGAATGGCAGGAAACAATGCACTATATTGATGATTCCACCGGCATCTGCGCCGGGTTGTCTTCATTCCCAATTAAACCACCCTACCACATCCACAACCTGCCAACCCTGGTCTCGGCCGCTACGGGGCTGGATATCAACAAAGACATATTGTGGAATAAAATTGTTAAAAGAAACCGCTGCCTGCTCAGGGCCATCAATGCCCGCAGGGGCTTGCGACGAAAAGATGACAAGCCTCCCCAGGACCACTGGAAAAAGAGATTTCCCGACCACGAAGCCCAGCTGCTCGATGAATATTACAAGTTTAAAGGCTGGAACAACGAAGGGATCCCAACCAGGGAAACCCTGCGATCCCTGGACCTGGACGATATCGGGGAAGATTTAGAAAAGCGAGGGATATATGCCAATGGCCAAGAAAACGAAAACAGTTAAAGTGATCAACATCGATCTTGAAAAATGCAACGGCTGCCGGGCCTGTGAAGTGATTTGTTCTGCTTTCCACGCCCCTGACAAGTACAGTCTGAACAACCCGGCCCGGTCCAGGATCCGCATGATCCGAAAGCCCCTGGATGACATTTACCTTCCCGTCTATGCAGGGGAATATACTGCCGCTGAATGCATGGGCAGGGACAAGTACATTATTGACGGCAAGGAATACGATGAGTGCGACTTCTGCCGGGCTTCCTGCCCTTCGAGAGATGCTTTCAAAGAACCCGATTCCGGACTGCCCTTGAAATGCGACATGTGCGAAGACGATCCGCCTCAGGAAGAACCCCTTTGCGTGAAGTGGTGCCTTTCTGATGCCCTCACCTATGAGGAACGGGAGGAAGAAATAGACGAGGAAGAAGAAGAGCAGGAATTGACCCAGGAAGAGATGGAACGGGGGCTAAAAGCCCTGGCCGATAAATATGGTCTGGATAGTGTAGCAGGTAGCCTGGCCAGGCTGTTAAAGAAAGAATAATAAACCACGACGAAAGAAGGGATCACTGAATCGTGGACACCGAAAGCCCGATCAAGGAAGTTATCGAGGAAATAAAGGAATTTGGCGGCGCAGCCGTCCAGTATTGTTACCAGTGTGGCAAATGCGATACCGTCTGCCCCTGGAATAAGGTAATTAATTTTAGTATCCGGCGGCTGATCAGAGAAGCGGCCTTCGGTATTCCAGAAATTGAGCTCGAAGAAGTATGGCGCTGCACCACCTGCGGGAAATGTCCCCGGGAATGTCCCCGGGACGTAAAGCAGATCGATGACGTCGTAGCGATGCGTAGAATAGCCGCCGAATACGGTGTATCATCAACCCTGCTCAAACCGGTCCGCTCGGCCAGCGCCAGCCTTAACGCGGAAGGAAACCCCTTCGTCCAGGACCGATCCAAACGGGCTGATTGGGCGGAAGGTTACAACGTTAAAGGCTTTGATGAAGAAATGGAAATTCTTTACTTCCCCTGCTGTTACGTCAGTTACGACCAAAGGTTAATGGCCATAGCCCGGTCTACGGCCGAGATCATGAATAAAGCCGGGGTTGAGTTTGGCATCCTGGGCACGAAAGAAAACTGCTGCGGTGAAAGCATCCGCAAGACCGGCAATGAAGACGTTTTCAAAACCCTGGCCCGGGAGAACATCAAAACTTTTATAGATCACGGGGTTAAAAGAATCCTGGTTTCTTCCCCTCACTGCCTGCATACTTTTAAGAATGAATATCCTGAGTTCAAAGCCAACTTTGAGGTAATTCATATTTCAGAGTATTTAAATGAGCTAATTGGCGAAGGCCGCCTTGAAATCAAGGGCGAATACTCAAAAAAAGTAGCTTACCACGATCCCTGCTACCTGGGAAGGCACAACGGCATCTATGATCCGCCCCGGGAAATATTAAAAGCTATCCCGGGCCTGGAATTCATTGAACTTTATGAGTCCCGTGAAGACAGCCTTTGCTGCGGCATGGGCGGGGGGCGGATCTGGATCGACACCAAGATGTCGGAACGGTTTTCCAACCTCAGGCTGGAACAGGCCATAGAGCTGGGGGCAGAGGTCCTGGCCACTGCCTGCCCTTATTGTATCGATGCCTTCGAGGAAAGCAGGTCGGGTCTTAATTACGAAGAGTCAATAGTGGTTAAAGATATAACGGAGATTATTAATGAATTAACCTGAAACCTGGCGAGGTGAAATGGATTGGAACATATAACGGAACCGAACGGAAAACAGCTGATAAAAAATCTTGCCGGCAGCAACATTGGAGATGTCATGGTCCTCGGCGGAGGCGTCAGCGGCATCCAGGCTTCCCTGGATCTGGCTGCAGTGGGGTTTAAGGTTTACCTGGTCGACAGGGCTCCCGCTATCGGCGGTCACATGGCCCAGCTCGATAAAACCTTCCCCACCAACGACTGCTCGATGTGAATACTCTCGCCCAAACTGGTCGAGGTCGACCGGCACACCAACATCGAGGTCATTTCCTATACCGAAGTTGACAGCGTGGAAGGCGAAGCTGGCAATTTCAGGGTCAGGCTTAAGAAAAAACCCCGCTATATTCGCGAAGACAAATGTACAGGCTGTACTGTTTGCGTCGAATATTGCCCGGTGCAGTACCCTGATGAGTTTAACCAGGATATATCGAACAACAAGGCCATCCATATTTACTATTCCCAGGCCATCCCGCTGATCACCTATATCGATGAAAACTGCCTTTACTTAAAAGAAGATAAGTGTCGAATCTGTGAAGCGGTTTGCCAGAATGAAGCCATTGATTTTAACCAGGCCGAGGAAATAATGGAAATCAATGTGGGCGCCGTAATTTTGGCCCCCGGGTACGAAGAATTTGATCCCAGGATCAGGGAAGATTTCGGATCCGGCAGGTATGAAAACGTTATTACCAGTATGGATTACGAACGCCTGACCGATTCAACCGGACCTTATGAAGGGCAGGTCCTGCGCCCTTCCGATCTAAAGCATCCCCGAAAAATAGCCTGGATCCAGTGCATCGGTTCCAGGCAGGTCAACCCTGAGGGAGGTAACAGCTACTGTTCCTCAGTCTGCTGCACTTACACCCAGAAGCAGGTAATTATCACCAAGGAACATGATCCGGAAGCTGAATGCGCCGTTTTTCACAACGACATCCGTTCCTTCGGCAAAGATTTTGAAAGGTTCTACCAGAGGGCGGAAGAAATGGCGGATGTCAGGTTTATCCGGAGTTACGTTTCAGTAACCGGAGAAAACCCGGAAAATAAAAATATAATCATAAAATATACCACTTTCGACGAAGGCGTGAAAGAAGAAGAATTCGACCTGGTGGTTTTATCTGTGGGTTTGAATGCGCCGCCAAACGCTGAAGAGCTGGCCGGCAAGTTCGGCCTTGATTTGAACGA